>NVWW01000020.1 GCA_002746335.1 Flavobacteriales bacterium
TTACTTTTTACTTAATACTCCTTTCAATGCTTCTATCTCTTCTCTCAATACATGTGTATCCCGGGCCTGTTTTTCTATTTGCGTTTTCAATTCTTTGTTTTCTTGTTTAAAGACAGTAATCTTCTTCTTATGTTCAATGGCATAAAGATACAAATGCGCAGCGCCATGTGTAAAAAATGGAAAATGAAGATCAGTATTCAGCGGTATTATTGCCGGCATTGTCGGTATTCTCTGCATTCCGATAGAGCTTTATATGCAGAAAAATAATTTGATTTTCCGATAATTTTGTAATTTGCGTTAAATTTCCCTTCAATTTTCATGAAGCATTTGCTTTACATAGCGTTCTTATCGTACTCACTGGTTGCCTTTTCGCAACCTAAAAAATACGAGCACGAGACCAACAACATGGTCATCAACCTGGCTGATGCAACACTAAAGTTTCAAGTGCCGGTGAGCAACCCGAAGGTCAAAGTCAATAATAACCTGACCTACCATTGGTACAAATCAAACGAAATTCTGCAGACCAAAGGTGGCTATGAAGGAAAATTGCTGCACGGTGATTACTCGGAATTTTACCTCAATAAAAACTTAAAAACACAAGGCGGGTTCAACAAGGGGCTAAAACACAAAGAATGGAAATCATGGGACGACAACGGTGATTTAAAAGAAATCATAAACTACAAAAACGGTGTACTGAATGGCAGCTTTAAAACCTTAGATGAAAAAGGAAGAGTTATACTGGAGTCCAACTACAAAAACGGAAAACTACACGGCACTACTACCAGCTATGCCGATGGAAAATTGCTAAAAAGAACCACTTACAAAAATGGGTTGGAAGTCATGCCAAATGAATCAACAACCAAATTGGAACCAACCCCAATAGGAGAAAAAGAAAAAAAGAAATTCATCATCCCTAAATTCTGGAAGAAAAAGGACAAAGAAGAAAAGCAGGGAAAACCCACCGATGAAAAGAACTCCTCCGAAAAAGACAATTCGGATAAACGCATCTGATTCCCATGTTGAAAGGCGGTGCGCTCATCTACGCCCTTTTTGTAGCCCTCATTATTGGCCTCACCAGCAGTTCGCTGATTTTTCTGGCTTATTTCAATCGAATTGAATTTCAGGCCAACACATTAAAAGAGAAAACCTTGCTTGATGTTTCTTCGGGCATTAATTTGTTGGTTGCCCAACCCGAAAAAATCCCTTTTGCCCAACCCGCAGAAACAACACTTTTTGATGATGAAAGCAGTATTGTAACGCTTGGGAGAATACACTGGGGCGCTTTTGAGATAGGCGTATCAAAAAAAACATCAAAAAATTATGAATTCAGCCAATCGGTGCTCATTGGTTCGAATCTGCACCAAGACAGTAAAATATCGCTTTACCTCGCTGACTTGGACAAACCGCTTTCCCTATGCGGAAAAACCGAAATCAATGGCATTTGCTACCTGCCCAAGGCAGGAGTAAAACGTGCCTACATAGAAGGACAGAGCTTTGTGGGCAACAAACTGATTAACGGGGAAGTGCTCGAAAGCAGTAAATCCATTCCCAAAATAAATCCTGAAATGCTCGCACATAACCAATCCTATTTCGAAAGAAGTTTTTCCAAAAATGACAGTGTTGTTTCTTTTGAAGAGATACAGGAACAGCACAGCATTGTTAACTCATTTGTCAACAAACCCCTGCTCATTTACAGCGAAGAGAACATTATTCTCACCCACCAATATTACGAAGGTAACATCCGCATTGTCTCCGGCAAATCTGTTTTTATTGGGGCTGGCAGCAAACTGAAAGATGTGATTATATACGCTCCCGTCATTGAAGCAGAAAGAGATTTTGAAGGCAATCTGCAACTCTTCGCTTCTGACTCCCTGGTGATTGGGGATAACTGCACATTCAATTATCCATCAGTGGTGGGATTAATTAAGCGGCAAAACAAAGAATCGGCAACTTTATTAATAAAGGAAAACACGGAAATAAACGGGGTGGTCTTTGCTTATGATGAAAAGCCAGCAGGCAAATCATTGCTGAAAGTGGCTATTGAAAAGAATGCAACCATTAAAGGACAGGTGTATGCCAACGGCATGGTGGATTTGAAAGGAAACATCCACGGTAGTTTAGCGTGTAATAAATTCATTTTAAACACCCCTTCATCCGTTTATGAAAACCACCTACTTAATGTAACGATTGATTACAGCAAACTATCGAAACACTTTGTAGGTGTGAATTTGGTGAACCAATCCGATACCCGAAACATCGTGAAATGGCTTTATTAAAACAGAAAATAAAAGCAACTACTTTGGTAGAAACGCTGATCGCAATGGTCATTGTGATGATTACTTTCGGATTAGGGTTGATGATTTACGTAAATGTGATGAACTCCGGCAATCAACAGCTAAAACTGAATGCACAATTACTAATGAATCAAATGGCGGCAGAAACCAAAACCGACAACAACTTTTTGGATGAAGAAATGGAAACCGAAACGTTGAAAATCATCAAAACTGTGTTGCCTTACGAAGGCAGCAAACGGTTAAATATACTAATGTTTGAAGCGTTTAATAAAGGTGGCAAAAAAGTCACGGAGCGAAAAGAATTAATCATAGTTGAATAAAATGGGTGTTAATCAGTGAAATTCGTAGCTAAAAAATTAAAAGCATTTACGATTATTGAACTAGCAGTCGTAATGGTCATCTCGGGCATTGTCTTTGGTATTTCCCATTCGGCTTATCTGATTGTCAGTAAGCAATTTTATCGGTACAAAGTAAACAGCGAAATAACAGGTGAACTATCACTCTTTAATACAACTCTAACAAAAGATTTTTCCGAAGCCAAAGAAATCAGGAAGTCCGGCAACGGCCTGCTCATGCTTGATAAACACAACCTTGTCATTAATTATCAATTTGAATCTGATTATATTACCCGTAGAGTCAATGAAGTCAAACATCGGTTCAGCGTTTCGTCATCAAACCTTCAAATGCTTATCTTTGGAAAAACACCGTCAGGGAACGGATTAATAGATGAACTGTCTTTTGCATCGAAGTTTGTCGATAAAACGCTGCCTTTTCACTTTAAAAAGCCCTATGGAAAAGACGTTTTAATGGAATTGGA
This sequence comes from Flavobacteriales bacterium, assembly GCA_002746335.1. Lineage (GTDB taxonomy): Bacteria > Bacteroidota > Bacteroidia > Flavobacteriales_H. The sequence continues at coordinate 3,112 of NVWW01000020.1, forward strand.
AAATCAATAAAAAACAACTACTTGAGCATCGAATTACAAGACATACAAATTAAGCAACCCAAGCCGCTTTCGCGGAAAAAAGCCAACGGCAAATCCGTATTGGATATGCTTAACCACGACATCAAACTGTTCAGCTTTCAACTCAGCGACAAGAAAAAAGAGCGGTTTTATTCCGAGTTGAACATCCTGTTTTCAGCAGGAGTAGATATCATATCCGCATTGGAGCTCATCGAAACCGAACAAAGCAAAAAAGAAGACAAAAAAGTGTTCAGCCAAATCAAGCAGCACATCCTCAAAGGTGGCAGTATGTCAGAAGCCATTGAAAAAGCGGGCAATTTCTCGTCTTACGAATGTTACAGTATCAAAATCGGGGAAGAAAGCGGCAAACTGCCCCAAGTGCTCACCGACCTCTCCATATATTTCAATATCCGGATCAAACAAAAGAGGCAGGTCATTACTGCACTGTCCTATCCTTCCGTGGTTTTTCTCACAGCCATCGGAGCCATTTTCTTCATGCTCAATTTCATCGTGCCGATGTTCAGCGATGTATTCAAACGCTTCGGAGGCGACTTACCCTCCATCACCAAATTCATTATTCTACTTTCTGAAATACTTTCAGCGTATGCTGCCTACGGCTTTTTGACTGTGTTGGCATTCACCGTTTTCTTTTTTATGCAACGAAAACGTTTGTGGTTCAGAAAACTCTTTTCTCAAATCATATTGACAGTCCCTTTTTTCGGAACAATCATTCAAAAAACTTACTTAGCGCGTTTTTGCAATTCCATGAATCTGCTGATGGCTGCCAATACCCCGTTGATAGAAGCGCTGAAACTTGTTGAAAAAATGGTTTCCTTTTATCCGCTGGAACATTCGCTTAGAATAGTGCAGGAAAAGGTGCTTCACGGAAGTTCATTGCACCATGCGATGAGTGAATTTTCTATTTACAACAAGCGCATGGTGTCGCTGGTTAAAGTGGCCGAAGAAGTGAACCAACTTGATTTGATCTTTGAAAAACTCGCCAAACAATACGGTGATGAAGTGGACCATCAAACAGGGTTGCTGAGCAGCACCCTCGAACCGCTTCTCATTATCTTCATCGGGCTGTTTGTAGCTCTGATTTTGATGGCAATGTACCTGCCACTGTTTGGGCTGAGCACAAGTATTGGATAGATTTCTTACTTTTACACTTAGATAACAGGAACCGTCATGAAAAAACATATTTTGAAAAAGAAACTCCCCGCCTTCACCTTGCAGGAATTACTGATTGTCTTGGTGATAGTCGGAATACTGGTATTGCTCGCCTTGCCCAACCTCATGCCCAAAATCTCTGAAGCCAAGGCACAAGAAGCCAAGTTGCAATTGAAACATTTGCACACCTTGCAAAAGAGTTATTTCTTCATGTATTCCAAGTACAGCAGCAGCTTTGAAGACATCGGCTTTGAGCATTCCAAGCTCACTACCGACAACGGTACGGCCAACTACCAAATCGAAATCGTAGAAGCCAGTAATACGGGCTTTAAGGCAAAAGCCACTGCCATCACCGATTTTGACGCAGACGGTCAGTTTAATACGTGGGAAGTTGATCAGGATATGAATTTAAAAGAAACACAAAAGGATTAAAAAACCCACTCCTCAACCCGCTCCAAAAGGAAGAAAAAACATCCTCTTTGAAGAGGAATCCCGACTTAAGCTGGAAGAGAATGAAAAAAGCGAATGACAATCGTACTAAACATATTAATTTTAACCTTACTTGCCATCATTGTATATCAGGACATGAAACACCGTACCATCTGGTGGGTGCTGCTGCCTACACTCTTTGCAGTCTTGTTCTTCAGGGGATTGCAGGTCACCGATTTCCAAACTCTGTGGCAGTCATTTCTGCTGAACCTTTCTTTTATCGTTATCCAACTGCTGGCAGTCACAGTATGGTTTTCACTCAAGAATAGGGCTTTGGTCAACATCACTAAGAATCACCTCGGCTGGGGCGACATCCTTTTTTTTGCGGTCTCTGCGCTTGTTTTTTCCCCTGTCAATTTCCTGTTGTTTTACATCATTAGCTTAACACTGATTTTGACGGGTTTTCTCCTTTACAAAGCATTTCGCCCACAAGCAAAGCAAATCCCGTTGGCAGGCGGGATGGCAGCAATACTGATGGTTTGTTGTATTGCCGGAGACTTCAGCAAAAGCATGAATTTTTATGATGATAATTCCATTTTATTGATGATGAACTTACTAAATTGATTACAGAAGAATACATACAGTTATCCATTGAGCAGCAACAACTCATCACTACCGAGCAGGCATGGCATTACCGCATCGTGCCCAAATCCGAAGCCAATGGCCAATTGGAATTTTATGTAGATGGAACCAAGTCAGCCAACGGCCTGCAAGATGAGTTGGAAATCCTTTTCGGCAAAGCGATTGCGCTGGAAAATACCGATACGGAAACCATTCAGCAAACACTTTCGCGCTACTACCGCAGAGGGCAGCAGGGTAAAGTATCGCAAAAGGCCGATTTGAGTGCACAAAAAACCGATGATTTTCTCGAAAAACTCATCCTCGAAGCGCGGGAACTCGGCAGTTCTGATATCCACATCGAAGTGTACGAAGAAAAATGCCGCGTGCGCATGCGCATTGACGGCCACCTTATTGAGCGGTACACCATGAACAAATACGATTACCCCGCATTAGTCAACAAGGTAAAAATCAAGGCCAATTTGGACATTGCCGAAAAACGTCTGCCACAAGACGGCCGTATTTTCTTCGAGCATACAAGCGGCAAGTTCGATATCCGCGTGTCTGTGCTGCCTACCCTGCACGGGGAGAAGGTAGTGATGCGCCTGCTCAACAATGACGCTACCGACATCAACATCAAAGAATTGGGCTTTTCAAAAGAAGAATTAGAACGTTACAGGGAAGGCATTAAAAAACCGCACGGCATTATCCTGGTGAGCGGACCTACCGGCTCGGGAAAGACGACCACGTTGTACGCGACAATGAAAATCCTCAATAAGGAAAAGACCAACATCCTTACGGTGGAAGACCCGATTGAATATACGCTGGAAGGCATCAATCAGGTGCAGGTGAAGGATAGCATCGGGCTAACCTTTGCCAGCGCCCTACGCTCGTTCCTGCGGCAGGACCCCGACATCATCATGCTGGGAGAGATACGAGACGGGGAAACAGCAAACATGGCCATCCGTGCTGCGCTCACTGGGCATTTGGTGCTTTCCACGGTACACACCAACTCGGCATGGGGCACGGTTTCCCGCTTGGCCGACATGGGCGTGCCACCCTACCTGTTAGCCAGCACGCTCAACACTACTTGCGCCCAACGTTTACTGCGCCTGTTGTGCAACGAGTGCAAGGAAGAACAACCATTTGACGCCAATTTATTTCCCAAGGGTTTTCAACCGCCACAACCACTCAAAACCCATTTTGTATCCAAGGGCTGCGACCACTGTTACTACACGGGCTACAGAGGCCGCTCGGCTGTGTATGAAATCATCCCCATTGACTACCAATTGGCCGAAAACATTAAGAACAGTATTTTTTCTATTTCTGATTACTTGAAGGAAAAAGGGATTGAAACCTTAAAAGACAATGCTTTTGACCTGCTGGTGCAGGGGAAGACATCCATAGACGAAGTGTATCCGTTGTTAGTGATTGGAGATTAAAGCGAGATAAAAGAAAGCGTACATTATTTTGCCTGCTCAAAATATTTTATACTTTTACATTTCAAACCTGCTTCTTTCAGCAGGTTTTTTAGGCAAAAGGCATTGAAAAAACATTTCCGCATATCACTGCTTACCATTATTTGCTCGCTCTTTATTTTGGTAGCTGCTGCCCAGCAAGATCGCTTTGGCCGCATCGAAGCCGAGTTGAAAAACCTGGCTCAAACCAGCCCTGGCCTTAAAGAAACTGTAGAACTTTCGGTTACCGGAGTGAGTATCCAGGAATTCATTCGTGGGCTGGCAACAGCCCACAACCTCAATGTGAGTGTTGATCCCAGCATTAAAATCTATGTAGTAAATAACTTCTATGATGCCACTGTATCAGATGTACTCTTGTTCCTGTGTAAGCAGCACAATATGGATATCAGCTTCATTGGTAGCATCATGTCGTTTTCCAAGTACAGCGTACCACCCGAAGAACCGAAGGCATATGTGCCGAAAAAACTCAAAATCAGTTACAACAACCAAACCGATTTCCTTTCTTTCGACCTGAAGAAAGACAGCTTGTTTGCCGTAGCGAAGGAAATTACCGCCAAGTCCCTAAAGAACGTGGTGCTTTCGCCTGATTTGGAAAACAAAATAGTGAGCGGCTACATCCAGAACCGCCCTTTTGCTGATGCGCTGGATAAGCTGGCCTTTGCTAATGATTTAGTTGTTAATCAAGACGGTAATTTTTACCTCATTGAACCCAATGAAAGAGAAACAGTGGCTGGAGCAGCTACTGCACAAGGGAGAAAATCCGGCAGGCAGCCGGGAGTTACCGCTGATAATGAAAACCTGACGATAAAATTGGAAACAGGCGAACGCATCACTGTACAAGCCTTTGATGTACCTGTAGTGGATGTAGTTCAGGGTGTTTCCGCAGAACTTTTTAAGAATTATTTCCTGTTTTCCGAGCCGAAAGGCAACACCACACTTTACATCGAAAACGCCACTTATGACGATTTTCTCACCTATATACTCAACGGTTCGGATTACACCTATAAAATCGAAGACAATGTTTACTTGGTTGGTGAGCGGAAATTAGAGCGCCTGCGTGCAACTGAAATCGTTTCGCTTCAAAACCGTACCATTGAAACCATCCTAGACAAAATTCCTGCTGAACTGAAACAAGATGTGGACATTCAGGAATTCATTGAACTCAATGCGCTGATTCTAAGCGGCTCTTTGCCAAAAATCAACGAAATAAAAAATTTTCTGCGCGATATTGACCGCCTCGTTCCTATGGTGATGATTGATGTGATGATTGTGGATTACAAGAAAACCCGCACCCTTTCCACCGGTATTAAAATGGGCGTTGGAGAAGCCCCTGCAAAGCCGGGCGGCACCATTTGGCCAAACGTGGACTTCAACCTCAGCACCGAAAGCATCAACGATTTGATAGGTAAATTCAATGGGATAGGCTTTATCAATTTAGGAAAAGTCACACCGGAGTTTTATCTCAGTATTCAAGCATTGGAAGATGACGGTATTCTGAATGCCCGTTCCACGCCCAGGCTGGCGACTATTAACGGGCACGAAACCACTTTGAGCATCGGGGAAACCGAATATTACCTGGAAACGCAAAACACTGTAATAGGAACACAGAACCCGCAGAATGTGGTTACCCAGCAATACAAATCGGTGAATGCCGACCTTTCGATTACCATCAAACCCATTGTCTCAGGCGATGATCAGGTGACGATGGAAATCTCAGTCAAACAATCGGATTTTACTGCAAGAATTTCGCCAAACGCACCGCCCGGAAGCGTTACACGCGACTTCAAATCGTTCATTCGGGTGAAAGACCAGGAAATGATTCTGCTTGGCGGACTGGAAGAAAAGTCCAGCGAAAATTCAGGCAGTGGATTGCCTTTGCTATCCAGAATCCCGATCATCAAGTGGTTGTTCAGTAACCGCACTAAAAAAGACAGTAAATCCCAACTCAACATCTTCATAAAGCCCACCATTATTTATTAAAATGCCGGGCATTGATTTCCAGCAATTCTTAAAAGGGAACGAAGCAGCCGGAATGGAAGTGGAATTACTGCCCAATGGCAGTCACCAATTTCATTTCTGCCTTTTGAAACGAAATAAAGAAGTACTCGATATTGAGTCATCAAGGGCTTTTGTAAAAGACATTAGTGAACTGAAGGTGAAAACAGGAAGCAATGTGCCTGTATGTATAGCAATCAATGGGAAGGGAATCATCCATAAAAAAATAGAAGTCGTTGAAAATGACACTGAAGATACGCTAATTGGAAAGGTGCTGCCTAATGCACGAGTAAGCGATTTTTATATTCAGAAAGTTAATTCAACAGAAAATCAAGCGTTCGTATCCATCATCCGTAAAAATGTAATTGATGAGCTCTTGCAGAAGTTCAAAGACGAAGAGTATTTTGTTACGGATATGTTCATCGGGCCTTTTCATTTATCGGGCATAGCCAATTTGCTGGACAATACAGCTAACATAAACATTGCAGGACATGCCTTGTCACTTGAACATGGAATGGTAACTGATTATATCGCGGAAGAAAATACCAATAGTGAAAAAAACATTCGGTTGGGAAAAGAAATAATCGAATCCAAAGCGGTCATTGCTTTTGCTGCGGCCTTTCAGTATTTCGTAGCTAATGTCAGTAAAGAGTTTAGCATCCCAGCTGTTGAAATCGAAAAAGAAGAATTCAAGCACCAGCGCATTTTTCAGATCGGGGGATGGACGGTTTTGTCGCTTTTTTTTGCTGCGTTACTCATTAATTTTGTCTTGTTTGACCATTACAACAGCAAGGCACAGGAATTGCAAATTCAGTCCTTCCAAAACAAGGACCAACTACTCGCAATAGAAAAACTACGAGCTGAACTAAAGCAAAAACAGGAATTTCTCAACCAAATGGGTTTGTTAGAGCCGTCACGTACTTCCTATTATGCTGACCAGATATCTCTTGATCTGCCTGAAACCATTCAACTCATCCAACTATTTATCCATCCAATGGAAAAGAAAATCGCACAAGGAAAGAAAGAAATTGTATTTGCCACGAAAACATTGAGCGTATCGGGCGTTGCAAAAAAAAGCACTCAGTTAAATGATTGGCTCAAAGTGCTTAAAAGCAAAGACTGGATTAAAGGTGTTTCTATTATCAACTACAGCCAGGACGACCGATATGAACCGGGCAAATTCGACTTGGAAATTACCATGAAGTAATGTTGAAGAACCTTACATACAAGCAACGGAATATAGCATTGGCAATTAGTACAGTGTTGTTGTCGCTTATGGCTTATTACATGGCGATTAAAAATACCGTTGAATTAGCGATTCAATGCAATGAATTAGAAAAAGAGACAGCATTGGCGGCCAATGCCCCTCAGAAGATTGCCGTTTTAAAGCAACAATTAAAAGCCATTGAAAGCAAGTTGGGAGAAAGCGGTGAGTTTGGTGGGGATATGCAACAGGCATTACTTGAAAAAGTGAGCCACTACTGTAGCAAAAACAACCTGATTTTGAAAGAATTTCCAAAACCCGTAGCCACAGAGGGTCGGGGATACGTAGTAGAAACTACTATCTTTACGGTAGAAGGTGGCTTCACCAAACTTCTCCAATTAATCTATGAACTGGAACAGAAGCATCGGGTAGGAAAAGTGGCTGCAGTGCACTTCCAAACCGAGAAAGACCTCAGGACCAAAACCCTGTCTTTATCGGCTTCCGTATATTTGCAACATATCCGAAAGAATGATGCGTCATAAAAAAATAGCATTTGCTGTAATCGGGGTGTTTCTCATCACCTACTCCTGCAAGGATATTTTTGAGCGTAATTTGGAGAAGGATTCGGTAACATTGCTCAGTCCGCCAGACAATCATCAGACCACTGTGCTGGCTCACAATTTTAAATGGGAAGAAGTCAAAGGTGCTGACGATTACAACTTGCAAATTGCTGTGCCAAGTTTTTCCAATCTCGTCAGTTTTGTTTTGGACACAAATATTACCGAAACCGAATTTCAATTTGTATTAAGTACGGGAAGTTACGAATGGCAAGTGAGAGCCCAGAACAATTCAAGCATGACCGACTACACTACATTTATTTTGACCATCGACAGCACACCCGACTTGNCTAACCAGCCAATGGTGCTGATTTCGCCTTCTGACRTATATGCCACAAGTGATACTTCAATTACTTTTAGTTGGTACCCTTTATCCATTGCCGATTACTACCAGTTTGAAATTTATACCCCCGACATCAACGGCACATGGTATATTCCTCCTGCCCAAATTACTGATGATTCTGTCACTTATACTTTGGGAGAAGGTTTTTATGAATGGCGGGTAAGGGCGGAGAACGATATATCCGTATCGGATTTTTCGGCTTCCAGAACGCTCATCATTGATTTGACAGACCCGAGTACACCAACGCTTCAATCGCCATCCAACAACGATACGTTGACGAGTTTTCCTGTTGCTTTTTCATGGGGCAGAGGTGCCACAGGCGGTTCGGTCATCAAGGATAGCTTGTTGATTTATTCCGACACAGCTAATTGGGCAGTTTCAAAGCAATATTACACGAGCGACACCACTCAAACGGTTGATACACTTGGCGCCAACACCTATTATTGGCACGTCAAATCCATTGAYGCTGCCGGAAACAAAAGCAACTACAGTACCCTTAGAAAATTTTAYGTTCAGTAATTGAAAAACAAAAAGTTGATATACGTTCTTATTCCAGTCGTTATCATTGTTTGGGGTGTGATTTTATATAGGATTTTTTCAGGATTCAATGATGATGGAAATTCAGTCGTTGATAACGATTTTCTACCAGCATTAACCATCAATCCCTCAAAAATTGATTCTTTTTCAATTGTGGCTGATTACCGAGACCCTTTTCTCGGAAACATGAAGTTTCAAACATTGGCAAAACCCATCGAAAAGAAAGAAGAAATACCCCCTAAAACAATTCCTTTCCATGAGGTCTTAAAAAAAGATAAAGACATCTGGCCAGCCATCGNTTNTGGTGGAGTGATTAAAAACCAATCTTCTAACAAGGAAATCGCCTTAATAAAAATCAACAATGGGGAAAAACTGATGGTGGTGGGTGATATTGCTGAAGAAGTAGAGTTGCTCTCGGTTTACAAGGATTCGATTGGGGTGATATATGGAGGAGAACAGAAATACGTCAAAAAGTAAATAAATCCCCTATTATGCAAACACATGTTTAAAAGCATCGGCTGCCGATTTCCTATTGGAAATCTTTTTTTCAGTTCTTGAAGATCAATATGTTCCTTTCTCACCTCAGCTTGCAATAAAACATCATCAACCTCTGCTATTTTTTTCACAATAAGATTGTTCAGCCTTATGCTGTTGGGATGGCTTTTTTTTACTCTGCTTTTATCAAAGTCCCAGAATTTCACTTCGATGTGGTGACCGATGTACACATAGGTTGATTTTCTATTTAGGGTAATGCGCAATGCAAGGTGGCTTCACCGCTCGCCTTTACTTTATATTTCAACAATATGGGCTTGATTGTCGCCATTAACTATCTTTGCCAAAAAATAAGTAATATAGGTAAACCATTTTGGCGGATTTTAGAGCAAAAATGGCAGGGCTCATAACCCAAAGGTCGCAGGTTCGAGTCCTGCCCCCGCTACTGAAAAAATCCCGCCATTTGGCGGGTTTTTTATTTTAATTATTGATCAATAATAAATCGTGGCACACAAAGCAGGCTTTGTAAACATCATCGGCAGTCCCAATGTGGGCAAAAGCACCCTTATGAATGCACTGGTTGGAGAGCGGATTTCAGTCATTACTTCGAAGGCTCAAACCACCCGCCACCGCATTCTGGGCATCGTAAATAGTGATGACTTTCAGGTCGTGTTTTCCGACACACCAGGCATCGTAAAGCCAGCATATAAGCTTCACGAAGGCATGATGAAATTCGTGAAATCTGCTTTGGTTGATGCGGATGTGATTTTATTTATCACTGATGTTTTCGAAACCGAATTTAAAGATGAAAAAATCATAAGAAAAGTTCAAAAAGCCAAAGTGCCGGTATTACTGGCCGTGAATAAGATTGATATCTCCAATGAAAAGCAATTAGAAAAACGGGTAGAATACTGGCATACGCTTATTCCAAAGGCGGAAATCATCCCTATTTCTGCCCTGGAAAAGTTTAATGTGGATGTGATTTTTAAGAAAATAATCGGGATGCTGCCTGAAGGCGAACCCTTTTATTCCAAAGATGCGCTCACCGATAAACCCGAACGATTTTTCGTTTCGGAAATCATTCGTGAAAAACTTTTTATCAATTACAAACAGGAAATTCCTTACAGTTGCGAAGTGGTGATCGAGTCGTTTAAAGAAAGTGATGAATTAATAAAGATCGCATCGGAGATTTTTGTTACGCGCAATTCACAGAAAGGTATCCTTATCGGGCACAAAGGAAAAATGCTGAAAAAAATAGGCACTGAGGCCAGAAAAGACATCGAAAAATTTTTCCAGAAAAAAGTGTTTCTTGAACTTTTCGTAAAAGTGAACAAAAACTGGCGGGATAGCGAAAAGGAGTTGAAAAAATATGGATACTTTAATTAAAATATGAGCAATATAGTAGCCATAGTTGGTCGCCCAAACGTGGGCAAAAGCACTTTCTTCAACCGCATGATAGGCGTTCGAAAAGCCATTGTGGACGAACAAAGCGGTGTGACGCGCGACCGCCATTACGGCAAAACCGAGTGGATAGGAAAAGAGTTTACGGTGATTGATACGGGCGGTTATGTGAAGGGATCGAATGATGTTTTCGAAGAAGAAATCCGAAAGCAGGTGAAGCTTGCCATCGAAGAAGCGAATGCGATTATTTTTATGGTAGATGTAGTTTCGGGCATCACCGATTTAGACGAGTCAGTTGCAGATTTGCTACGCAGAACCAACAAGCCCGTGTTTCTTGCTGTAAACAAAGTGGACAACAACAAGCGACAGCACGATTCACATGAATTTCACGCCTGCGGATTGGGCGAGTTGTATTGCATTTCGTCCATTAACGGAAGTGGCACAGGCGAATTACTCGATGCAGTTGTTGCCGAATTAAAAGACACCGAAGAAGAAGAATTGGACTTGCCTCGGTTTGCCGTAGTTGGCCGCCCGAACGTAGGTAAATCTTCGCTCATCAATGTGCTCATAGGAGAAGAACGGAACATCGTTACACCCATTGCAGGAACAACACGAGATTCCACCAACACAAGATATAACAGTTATGGTTTTGATTTCATTTTGGTAGATACAGCCGGGTTGCGCAAAAAGGGAAAAGTGTATGAAGATCTGGAATTCTATTCGGTGATGCGCACGATTCGCGCAATCGAAAATAGCGATGTGTGCCTTTTGCTGCTTGATGCTACCGAAGGCATCGGTGCCCAGGACATCAATATTTTTCATTTAGCCGAAAAAAACCACAAAGGCATCGTGATTTTAGTGAACAAATGGGATTTGGCCAAGAAAGAAACCAATACCACGAAAGTGTTCGAAAAACGAATAAAAGAAAAGATTGCTCCATTCAATGATGTGTCTATTATTTTTACTTCCGTGATTGAAAAACAACGCATTCACAAGGCGTTGGAAACGGCTGTGAAGGTTTATCAAAACCGAACGCAGAAAATAAAAACTTCTAAATTAAATGACGTAATGCTGCCAATTATTGAGCATACACCACCCCCTTCAGTGAAGGGGAAATACATTAAAATCAAGTACATTACGCAACTTCCTACCCACGCACCCTCGTTTGCCTTTTTCTGTAATCATCCACAGTATGTAAAAGAAGCATATAGGCGCTTTCTGGAAAACAAGATGCGTGAAAAGTTTGATTTTGAAGGGGTTCCGGTGAGGATGTTCTTTCGGAAGAAGTAGAAAGAAAATAGCACCGATTAGGCAGATTATTGCTGATTTAATCCATGCAAACCTGACTACCCTCTGACAAATTCCGCAACATCAACATTCTATTAAATTGTTGCCAATGCATTAGATAGGTCTTCAATCAAAACCTCCGGATCTTCCAATCCGATGTAAATACGAACCAAATTTAAAGGCAGCTCGGAATTATCGTAATTCTGTGAATCATAAAGCGCAGCTATAGGAAACACCAGCGACTCATGTCCGCCCCATGAGCACGCAAGTAAAAATCGTTTCAACGAGTCGCAAAACTGCTCAACTTCCTCGATTTTTTCAGTCTCCAATAAAACAGAGAACATTCCGCCACATTTGCACATCTGCTTTTTAGCCAGTTCATATTGTGGATGGTGTTTCAAAAAAGGCCAGAACACTTTTTCCACTTTCGGATGGTTTTCGAGAAATTCCACCACTTTCTCAGTCGATTCTGCACTGCGGTTCACACGCAAATGCAAAGTGCGCAGCCCGCGTAACATCAGCCACGCATCATGCGGAGAAATGATACCGCCAATGGTCATAAATTCCGAAGCAAAAATCTTATTTATTCTTTCTTTGGAAGCACACAGTACCCCCGCCACCACATCGCTATGGCCATTCAAGTATTTGCTTGCTGAATGCACCACCATATCCACGCCCAAAGCGATAGGCTGTTGGAAAAGAGGAGTGGAATAGCTGTTATCGCAAATCGTAGTTATGTTTTTCGATTTCGCCAGTTTGCAAACACCTGCGATATCTTGCAACTCAAACGTGTGCGAATTGGGGCTTTCAAGATAAATGAGCTTTGTGTTTGACTGAATCGCCTTTTCGAAATTTTCCAATTTCGTGCCGTCAATCATAGTAGTTTTTACATTGTAATTCACCAGGTAGTTGTTCAGCAGCTTGTTTGTCCAGCTATAGGGTTTTTCAATGCAAATCACATGATCACCTGATTTTACGGAAGACATGATTGCCGCAGCAACAGCGGCACTTCCGCTTGCAAAAATGAGTGCATCTTCGCTACCTTCGAGTGCCGCTAATTTTTGCCTCAAAATGGCCACGGTGGGGTTGTGTCCGCGAGTATAAAAAGGTGTTACGAATTCCTTTTTCAAACCTTCACGCATTTCGGCCACCGAGTTAAAACAGAAAATACTGCTCTGCATCACAGGCGGAGTAACCGCCTTGAAATATTTTTCACGGTCTTCGCCTAAGTGGTTGAGAATTTCGGAGATATCCATGTTTTTATTGGCCATATTTGCGCTTTGTTTTTCTCACTACTATTCTTTGTTTTTAGTGTCAATAATTATTGTTACCGGCCCATCATTGATTAATGCGACATCCATCATTGCACCAAATTCGCCTGTTTGAACAGGCTTTCCCAAATCCCTTTCCATTTGCTCGATAAATGCTTCGTAAAGCGGAATTGCAATTTCCGGTTTGGCTGCTTTGATATATGATGGACGATTGCCCTTTTTTGTGCTAGCATGCAAAGTAAATTGGCTGACGATCAACACTTCACTATTAATTTCTAAAACAGAAAGGTTCATCAATCCTTCGTTATCGTTAAAAATTCGCAATCTACTTATTTTTCCGCTCAGCCATTCAACATCTTCTTGCGTGTCGGCTTCTTCAATTCCCAAAAGAATAAGCAGACCCTGCCCGATATTGCCGGCAATCTTTCCATCAATGGAAACTGATGCTTTGCTAACCCGTTGTATAACCGCTCTCATAACACAAATTCCACAAATTATCTCGAATTCTTACAGGACAATTCTTTTGTATTCAAGTGATGTTGTTCCGAAGTTAATAATCATACCCAATCTGCACTTAGAAACTGCAAGATAATTAAGCGTTTGAGCAACAAACTCTTCTGGAACTTTGATTATCGCCTTTACCTCTAAAATTATTTTATCGTAGGCCACAAAATCTGCGATATATTTATGCGGTAAAATCTCTCCTTTGTAATCAATTGTATATTTTTTCTCCCTTTCAAAAAGTATTCCGACTTTCCTGAACTCTATTTCCATAGCATCTTTGTAAACAACTTCTTTGAACCCTTTGCCGAGTTCTCGATGAATTTCCATGCAAATCCCGATTATTTTGTAGCATTCTTCTTTGTAAATCAATTCACTCTTTTTTTATTTTTTCTGCCACGAATTTCACTAAATATCACTACTTTTTTTCGGGTTAATTTGTGAAATTAGTGGCTTCGTGTCAATTAGTGAAATTCGTGTCCACGTCTTTATCATAATACAAATTAAGGTAATTATCATATCGACTTTCGGCAATTTCACTGTTTTCAACCGCTTCTTTTACCGCACATTTCGGTTCGTCAATGTGCTGGCAATTGTGGAATTTACAGTTTCTACTTGCTTTAAAAATTTCAGGAAAATAATGGTACAGCTCTTCCTTTTCAAAATCAATGATACCAAAACTTCGTATTCCGGGAGTGTCAATAATACTACCGCCAAAGGACAACTCAAACATCTCGGCAAAAGTAGTAGTGTGAATGCCTTTTTCGTTAAAAGTTGAAATATCTGCTGTTTTCAAATTTAAATTCGATTCTATGGCATTGATGAGTGTTGATTTCCCAACCCCCGACTGCCCGGAAACCAACGTGGTTTTCCCCTGCAAAACTGCCTTCAGTTTACCGAGATTTTTGTTTGCCGGAACAGAAGTAGCTATAAATTCATAGCCAATGTCCGTATAGGTTTCATACATATCGAGCAGAAAATCTTCGTTGTTTTCATCCATCAAATCCACCTTGTTGCAAACAACAATAGCGGGAATGGAATATGCTTCGGCAGTGATAAGCATTCGATCTACAAAACCCAACGGAGTACGCGGCTGGGCTAATGATACGATGAGCAAAAGTTGGTCAATGTTAGTGGCAATAATGTGGGTTTGCTTGCTCAGTTTGGTCGCCTTACGTATGATGTAATTTTTGCGCGGTTCAATTGAAGAAATGATGCCTTTGCCACTTTTTTCCAATTCAAATTCCACTACATCTCCCACAGCAATCGGGTTGGTTGCTTTTAACCCTTTAATACGCAGCCTGCCTTTGATGCGGCAGTCAATTTTTTCTTCGCTCTCCGTCTTCACGGTGTACCAACTGCCTGTTGATTTCGTTACAACACCTTTCATGCTTCAAAGGTAAGAAATGGTACATTTGCTCAATAACAAACAACTGTATCGTTAACATTCAGCAAAAACTTTCGCAAAAGAAGTTGCACAAAATTTGTTAAATAACATTAACGGTTCTTTTTGGAAAGCTCATAACATATAATGTCAATAGCAGTACAAAATATTGTTAAAACCTACGGTTCACAACGCGCGCTGGACAATGTTTCCTTTGAAATCGGAACCGGAGAAATCGTAGGATTTCTCGGCCCGAATGGAGCTGGAAAATCAACCCTAATGAAAATCCTTACTTGTTTCATCCCGCAAACTGAAGGCAAGGCAAACATTTGCAGCTTTGATGTGAAAGAACAGTCAATGAACGTGCGCAAAAATGTGGGCTACCTGCCCGAAAACAACCCGCTTTATTTAGACATGTATGTGAAAGAATATCTCAGCTTTATTGCAGGATTACACAAAATCAAGAATAAAAAAGAAAAAGTAGCCGACATGATTGAAACCGTTGGCTTGCAAGCAGAACAAAAAAAGAAAATCGGGGCGCTCTCAAAAGGCTACCGTCAAAGGGTTGGATTGGCACAGGCATTGATTCACGACCCGAATGTGTTGATTTTGGATGAGCCAACTTCAGGGCTTGATCCCAACCAAATCGTGGAAATCCGCAATTTGATTAAAGGAATAGGCAAAGAAAAAACCGTGATGATGAGCACCCACATCATGCAAGAAGTAGAAGCTATTTGTGACCGGGTTATCATCATCAACAAAGGGAAAATTGTGGCTGATGATACTGCAAAAGCGATTCGCTCGGCAACAAAAGGAAAAGAGGTGGTAATCGTTGAATTCAGCGGAAAAGTGGATGAAACGAAGTTGAAAAAAATCGAAGGAATTGAATCGGCAACAAATGCTATAGGTAACATTTGGCATGTTCAGATTTCCAAAGATGTGCGCAATGAAATTTTCCAATTTGCCGTTCAAAACGAACTTTCCGTACTCGCTATGCAAAGGGAAGAGCAGCGGCTGGAAGATGTTTTTAAAGAACTTACCGCTGAGTAACCACTCCTTCTTCATCTCAAGTATAACGAAAAATTTATTTTGTCTTTGTTATGAAAGGCTATTCACGAAGTAAATGCTGAACAAAGTGCATGTATTCAGAGTGAAAATTGCCCAATCCAGCCAAATTCTATAATTTTGCACCCTTAAATTAAAAAAGATAGAAATGGCTTATTTATTCACATCAGAATCCGTATCAGAAGGACATCCCGATAAGGTTTCAGATCAGATTTCGGATGCATTGTTAGATAACTTTTTGGCGCAAGACCCTAACTCAAAAGTAGCTTGTGAAACACTTGTTACCACAGGGCTTACTGTATTAAGTGGCGAAGTCAAATCAAAAGCATATTTGGATGTGCAACAAATCGCTCGAGATGTTATAAAACGCATTGGTTATACCAAATCAGAGTACATGTTTGATGCCGATTCATGTGGTGTGATTTCGGCCATCCACGAGCAATCACCCGATATCAATCAGGGCGTTGTAGAAGGTGCAGGATTACACGATGAGCAAGGTGCGGGAGACCAGGGAATGATGTTCGGTTATGCTTGTAATGAAACCGACAATTTCATGCCGCTTCCACTCGATTTATCGCATAAATTGCTTATTGAATTGGCCGCTCTCAGAAGAGAGGGCAAAGAGATGGCCTACCTGCGCCCTGATTCAAAATCGCAAGTAACTATTGAGTACGGTGATAATGGCAAACCACAAAAAATCGAGGCCATTGTCATCTCTACCCAGCACGATGATTTTGACGAAGAAAGTACAATGCTTGAAAAAATCAAAAGCGATGTAATTAATATTTTGGTGCCGCGTGTAAAAGCCAAGTTACCACAAAGAGTGCAATCTTTGTTTGGGGATGACATCACTTACCATGTGAATCCAACCGGCAAGTTCGTGATTGGCGGCCCACACGGGGATACAGGACTTACCGGAAGAAAGATCATTGTGGACACCTACGGTGGAAAAGGCGCACATGGTGGCGGTGCTTTTTCAGGAAAAGACCCTTCAAAAGTTGACCGTTCAGCTGCTTACGCTACGCGCCACATCGCTAAAAACTTAGTGGCTGCGGGAGTTTGCGATGAAGTATTGGTGCAGGTGGCTTACGCCATTGGCGTTGCTAAACCAATGGGGCTGTACATCAACACTTACGGCACTTCAAAAGTGAATTTGAATGATGGTGAAATCGCTCAAAAAGTGGACGAAATTTTCGATCTGCGACCTGCTGCCATTATCGAAAAGCTGAAACTCAAAAATCCCATTTACGAAGATTCTGCCGCTTACGGCCACATGGGCAGAACGCCAGAAAAGAAAACCGTTACTTTCAAAGCGAACGGGCAAACCTTCACCAAAGAAGTGGAAACTTTTACTTGGGAAAAATTGGATTATGTGGATAAGGTGAAAGAAGCTTTTGCGCTTACAGGTGATGCCGTTGCTGTATAACCCTTTGATTTCATCATGCTCAACAGCCCGGCAATAGCTGGGCTTTTTTATAGAAACATGACCATACCCGAAGCCCAAAAAATTGTTGATGACTGGATAAAAACCCATGGAGTACGCTATTTTAGCGAACTCACCAACATGGCCATGCTCACCGAAGAAGTAGGCGAAGTGGCACGCATAATTGCACGGCAATACGGGGAGCAATCTTTTAAAGAAAGCGATAAGAAACAAAACCTTTCTGATGAATTGGCCGATGTGCTTTTTGTGCTCATTTGCCTCGCCAACCAAACAGGTGTTGACTTGGAAGAAGCGCTAAAGCGCAACTTGGAAAAGAAAACTGAAAGAGATAGCGAAAGACATAAAGAAAATGAAAAGCTGAAGTAGTGCTGAAACTTTTCTCGATTTTTTCTCGTAAGTTGCGGAACAGCACCTAAATTGCATTGAAACGGCACTTTAAGCAATCGTTAGCTTTAATAAATTAAATAACAGAATCTATGAATATTAAAAGACGTTTACAAAACTACATGCCATACATGGCGAAGTTTGGAATACGTAATGGAATAAAAGTGGCTAAAACTCTATTCCCTAAAAAACAATCCAACAAGGTTGTTTCCATTCAAATAACTCAATGCAAAAATCCTGTACATGTCAGATTGGGAACAACTGACGTTTCCAATTTTCATGAAAACTTTTTACACCTTGAATTTCCATTACCTGAACATTTATTTCCAAAATTAATCATAGATGCTGGTGCAAATGCAGGTTACGCTTCTTTATATTTTCTAAATAAATTCCCAACAGCCAATGTAATTGCTATAGAGCCCGAGAAATCAAATTTTGAAATATTGACTAAAAATTGTTCTTATTATAAAAATTTCAAAGGAATCAAGTCAGCGATATGGATTAAGAATGGATACTTGAAAATATCAAATCCGGAAGCTGGCCATACCGCTTTTCAGGTTATTGAAACAACAAAAGAAGATATAAATTCCTTCCCTGCAATAACCATCGAACAGGTATTGAACGATACTGATTATGACAGGATAGACATTCTAAAAATCGATATCGAAGGTACAGAAAAAGAGTTGTTTGAAGGAAACCACAAAAATTGGATTGATAAAGTTGATGTATTGATTATAGAATTACATGATAGATTTAAACCTGGATGTGCTTTATCTTTTTATTCTGCCATAGAAGGATATGATTTTATACAATATTCTAAATGTGAAAACTTAGTTTATATCCGAAAGAATTTACTAAAAGCTAACACAAAATAAACCCAATTAAAACGCAGTTTAGCCAAAACGTTCCGCAAATTTCCCTACTCCTCCTTCATAAACTTTGCCACATAAGTCTTTTCCCAATTCACTTCTAACTGAAAGAATTGGGGGGAACTTTTCTGATTTTTTTGTATGTTGCGCTACAGTCGCAATTCCTAAAATGTATTGAAGTCCACACCAAGCTAATCGATTGGACATAATTAAAAAACAGACTAATGACCGCCAGAGTATTAGCAATCTATTTATTCACCTGTGTTTTTATGTTTTGTGGATGTGACCAACCGCAAGCAAACAAAATATCTCCTACTAAAGCAATCCATCCTGAGTTAAAAGAGGGATTATTTAATGTTGCTTTCCTAATTATGGATGGTGTTTATAATACGGAACTCACCGCCCCATTTGATATTTTTCACCACACAATTTTCAGAGACAGTATAAAAGCAATGAATGTTTTTACTGTATCTAAAGAGTCCGGTTATGTCAAAACATTTGAAGGAATACACATTGTTCCTGATTTCAATTATCAAACAGATAGCTTACCGCCAATTGATATACTTATTGTTCCGAGTGCTGAACATCACATGGATAGTGATTTGGAAGATGAAGTTATGCTGGACTTTGTTAGCCAAACGGCTTAAAAATGCCCTGTTTGTTGTATCACATTGTGACGGGGCTTTTGTATTAGCCAAAAGCGGAATTCTAACGGGACATGAATCAACCACATTTCCCGGAGATATTGCAGTTTATAAAAAAATGTTTCCTCAATTAAGAGTCCATGAAAATGTATTTTTTGTGCATGACGGGAAATTTATTACTTCAGCAGGAGGTGCAAAATCGTTTGAAGCCTCTCTTTATTTATGTGAGATTATGTATGGGAAAAACGTAGCCAATCAAATTGCAAAAGGAATGGTTATTGAATGGGATTTACAAAAAACCTCACACATAGTAGTTCAAAATAAAGATTGAAAGTTGTATTCAGCGCATGTATAAAGATCAGGACATCTTATGCATAAAGCCGTTCTGCAAACTCCCCTACTCCGCTTTCATCAACTTCACCACATCTACCTTTTTCCCGTTCACTTCTAATTTTATGAAATACATCCCCGGCAGTAATTTTGTGTAGCCAAAAGCAGCGTATTGTTTCAGCAGTCCCTCTTCTTCTGTCCCCATATACAAATCGACAATTCTTCTGCCCAAAACATCATACATTACTAAAGTAACATCGGCATCTTTTTCCAACTGATATTCAATGAGCAATTCATTGATGAAAGGATTTGGAAAAGCATTGTTGATTTTACTTTCGGAAACTTCCACGGTTTGCGGGGTGCAAATCAAGTTTACCCTGCCATGGTAAAAAAGCGAGTTACGAATCGCATTGTATTGCCCCGCAGTGAGCGAATCAATGCACTCATTGATAGAGTACGACATGATGTTTTCTACCCCAGGAGCAAAAGCATCGCCATTGGCATCAACATCATTTCCCGTGTAGGTACATTTCCCAGTAACCTGTGAATAGGTTACTTTTCCGAACAGATTGGGATCAGCAGGCGTATCACAGATATAATCACCGGTAGTAGAACAATTGGAACCGTTTGCCAACTCACCGGTAAGTTGCGTATTACTACTGCCATGTGTATGAATTAGAGAAAAAAAATGTCCGAGTTCATGCGCCAGCGTATTACCGTTGTTCACACACGCATTATCAATAAAAATACGGTTGGGGCCAACCGGCAAGTATGAAAAACCACAAACTCGTATGCCGTTCAGCAGCAGTGTATCCACAAAATAGATATTGATGACACGCGGAACTTCGTTTTGTCCGGCTAATCCCTCTTCTTCTGCAGGCGCATCTAAAGTGGAATATTTCGTATCGTTGAGGTAGCCGGTTGTGTCACAAACTTCAAATTGAATCTTGGCATTCCGAAAAAAGTAATTGGCTGAATCAATCTCTTTCACCAATTTGGAATAGTCCAACCCGCCCGAACCGTCAGACCTGCGGATGATGTGTGGTTTAATGGGTACAAACACAGTATCGTCATACAAAGCAAAATTCCGGGTTGATGATTGATAAAATTCCCGGACAGCAATAGCTTGTTCTTCGGTAATAGTCGTGCCGCAAGGATACTGCGCGAAGGAAGAAATAGTAACAATTGTTATGTTGAGCAAAGCGAAACATCTTAAGGCCAGCTTTATGTTAAGATTCATCACGAAGTTTATGCTGAACAAAATGAGTTTATTCAGAATGACACAAAAGGAGCTATTTAACTTTCAAAAACCTTAATAATGCATTCCAATACTCCAAATTATTGGGATTGTCTTTCCACAGTGCCCGTGAACCGTGAACTCCTGCCGCATTCGGAATGAAATGTGTGAGGTGTTTTTCATCAACATCTTTCACTAATTCTTTCACATCAGCGCTTTCTGCTTTTGATGAAGTGACAAATACAGGCTTGTTCAATCCTGTAGCTGCACTTGCAATGCTTTGCCCTTTAATGTACTCACCCGGACTAAAGGAAATCACTTTTGCCACTTTTTCGTTTCCGTTTGCAATTTTCAACACCAATGAAGCCGAATAGGAACTTCCTACTAAAATAATGGGTTTTCCCGCTTTTTTGTACAAGTAATCAACGGCTGCGCGAATGTCCTGCTCAGCATCGACATATTCGGTGGGTTTCTTTTGTTGTTTGGCACGTTCGGCAGTTTCGTTTATGATATTGTTCGCATGCCCACCCGAGCGCTGGTCGATAGCCATGCAGTTGAAGCCGAGTTTATTCAATTTCGGAGCGGTTTCAATGTATTCACCTCTGCTGAAACGCGCTTGGTGACACAGCAAAACATAGGGGAAACCGGGATCTTTCACATACAAATCAGCTGTGATTTTTAGTTCATCCGAAGATGGAAATTCAATATTTTGGGCTTTTGACTGAAAAGAAAGGCTCGCTAAAAAAAAGATAAAGATGATTTTTTTCATGCTATAGGTTTTATGAATACAAAAGAACAAAAAAGGGAGAACAACTGCTCTCCCTTCCATTATTGAACTATGAAACGTACTATTCTGCCAAAACAATCACTCGGTTATTGAGCACTTCAACTACCCCTCCGTTAATGTCAAACAATTGCTCTTTTTCCTGAGTATCTTTGATTTTAATTTGGCCCTCTTTCAAGGTGGAAATCATGGGAGCGTGGTCGTTCAAAATACCAAATGAACCTTCAGTTCCAGGAAACTGAGCATAACTCACTTCTCCGGAAAAAATTTTGCTATCGGGGGAAACAATGTCTAACTGCATCTCAACTAATAAAAAATGACTACTCTTCTTCCGTTTTTGTTTCAACTTCTGCCAGCATCTTCTTACCTTTCTCTATGGCTTCATCTATTGTTCCAACTAAGTTGAAAGCCGCTTCGGGATATTTATCCACTTCACCGTTCATAATCATATTGAAGCCCTTGATGGTGTCTTCTATTGATACAACCCGGCCTTTTAAGCCGGTAAATTGCTCAGCCACAAAGAACGGTTGCGAAAGGAAACGCTGCACTCTGCGTGCGCGGTGAACCGCAAGTTTATCCTCTTCTGAAAGTTCATCCATTCCTAAAATGGCAATAATGTCCTGTAATTCTTTGTAGCGCTGCAAAATTTCTTTCACACGCTGTGCCGTATCATAATGCTCCTGGCCAACGACTTCGGGAGATAAAATTCTTGAAGTAGAATCCAGCGGATCAACAGCCGGATAGATGCCTAATTCAGCAATTTTCCTTGAAAGAACTGTGGTTGCGTCCAAATGCGCGAAAGTGGTTGCAGGCGCAGGATCTGTCAAGTCATCAGCGGGCACGTAAACCGCCTGAACGGAAGTAATGGAGCCTCTTTTGGTAGAAGTAATTCTTTCCTGCATAGCGCCCATTTCAGTAGCGAGTGTTGGCTGGTAGCCCACTGCCGAAGGCATCCTTCCCAAAAGCGCTGATACTTCCGAGCCTGCCTGCGTAAAACGAAAAATATTATCCATAAAGAAAAGAATGTCTCGACCACCACTTTCTTCATCGCCATCACGAAAATATTCGGCAACTGTCAAACCGGAAAGCGCCACACGAGCACGCGCCCCCGGGGGTTCGTTCATCTGCCCGAAAACCAATGTGGCTTGTGATTTGGTCAAAGCTTTTTTGTCCACTTTGCTCAAATCCCAGCCGCCTTCTTCCATTGATTTCACAAATTCATCACCATATTTAATAACGCCTGATTCAATCATTTCACGAAGCAAGTCGTTTCCTTCGCGAGTGCGCTCACCAACACCGGCAAACACAGATTGCCCTTCATAACTCTTCGCAATGTTGTTAATCAGCTCCATGATGAGTACGGTCTTTCCAACACCGGCACCTCCAAACAATCCAATCTTACCTCCTTTGGAGTAAGGCTCAATCAGGTCAATCACTTTAATTCCGGTAAAGAGCACATCTGCGGAAGTGGACAGTTCTTCAAACTTAGGAGCTTCACGGTGGATTGGATAGCCACCCTCTTTACTTACTTCGCCAATACCGTCAATGGCCTCACCTATCACGTTGAACAAACGCCCGTTTATTTTTTCACCAATAGGCATCTTGATGGAAGTGCCTGTTGCCACCACATTCATTCCTCTTCTTATTCCATCAGTAGAATCCATTGCGATTGTGCGCACGGTATCTTCGCCAATATGCTGCTGACACTCAAGCACGAGCTTTTGCCCGCCATCACGGATGACTTCAAGTGCATCCAAAATATTGGGAAGGTCTGTCTTTTCAGTACTGAAATTTACGTCAACCACAGGTCCGATAACCTGTACTACTTTTCCGGTGTTTTCTGCCATTTTTAGAAGTTTAAGGTTCTGAAAATCGGCTGCAAAAGTAGTATTATTCAATTAAAATCAACAAGTAATTGAATTATTTATTTTCTACTTTTGGCGTCTTTATACAAAAGCAGAAATGAAAGTATATCGAGGGTTAGATGAGTTCGGAAAAGCAACAAACTCCGTAGTAACAACCGGCACCTTTGACGGAGTACATATTGGGCATAGAAAAATTCTGAAATCACTTCAGGAAGTTGCTAAGAAAGAAAAAGGAGAAACAGTGATTTTCACCTTTCACCCTCATCCTCGTATGGTACTTTTCCCCGATGATAATGATTTAAGGCTTCTTAATACTCAAGAAGAAAAAATTGAGCTGCTTGATGCTGCTGGAATTGACCACCTGATAGTTCATCCGTTTACTAAAGATTTTTCGCGACTGACTGCAGTGGAGTATGTGCGCGATGTGCTGGTCAATCAAATAGGCACAAAAAAATTAGTGATTGGCTACGACCATCACTTCGGAAGAAACAGGGAAGGCAATCTTGAACAGCTGAAAGAACTCAGCCAGCTTTACAATTTTGAAGTGGAAGAAATACCCGCACAAGATGTGGAGAATGTGAATGTTTCATCCACCAAAATCAGAAATGCGCTGCTGAAAGGTGATGTAAAAACAGCCAACAAATACCTCAGCTATGATTATTCGCTTTTGGGAAAGGTAGCTGAAGGCGATAAAATCGGCAGAACGCTGGGGTTTCCCACGGCAAACATTGAGTTAGAAGACAAGCACAAGCTCATTCCAGCCGATGGCATTTATGCAGTAAAAGTTTTTCATCAAGAAAAGGAATACAACGGGATGTTGAGCATTGGCGTGCGCCCCACTATAAATGATTTGGGAAACCGAACTGTCGAAGTCAATATTTTTGATTTTAACAAGGAAATTTACAACGAAAAATTAACCATAAATTTCAAAGCCAGAATAAGAGATGAAAAAAAATTCGATTCGCTCGATGAAATGAAAAAAGAAATTGAAAAGGATAAAAATAAGTCGTTGAACATACTATCGTGACCACAGACCGCAGACCGCAGACCGCAATTAAAAGCTCGAAATTAATCAGCACATCAGCTAATTGGCTAATCATCACATCAATCCTTGCATTCTGTATCCCGCATACTGCATCTGCTCAACTACTTAACTCATTTGCATTAGACACCGCCACTGCTTATACAAGTATGGAAGAAGCGCTAAAAAACCCTAACGATGTATATCACCTTAATCTGCGAAAACAAAAGCTAACTAAATTCCCTAAAGAAATTTTTGAACTCAAAAACTTGAATATTATCAACCTGAGCAAAAACAAAATCATCGAAATCCCCACTGAAATCTCACAGCTTCAATACCTACAAAAACTCAATTTATCGAAAAATAAACTCGAAACGTTACCCAAAGAAATCGGTGAGTTAAAAGCCCTGAAACATTTAAAGCTGGGGCAAAATAACATCGTTTACCTACCGCGTCATATTGGTGAATTAACCAACCTTGTATATCTCGATTTATGGAACAACGACCTCAGCACACTGCCAAAAGAGATAGGTAATCTTACCAATCTCAAAAAGCTCGACCTGCGCATGATTCAACTTAACAAGCAGAAGCAAAATCACATCAAATCGCTTCTCCCCAATACAGAAATTTACTTCTCCAACGCTTGCAATTGCGACTGATACAATTGTTGAAAACTTCTCGCCAAACCTGCTTTTTTCTTTCATAAATTTGTCATGAACTTTAGGGGTGTTCTGACGGTTACCATCAGGACTGAGATTATACCCTTGGAACCTGATGTAGGTAGTGCTGCCGCAGGAAAAAGTAAAGCCTCACCCCCCTATCGTTTCCTAAAAACTGAAGTGAATGACTGTTTTAGTCAACAACGAACCAAGACCGTTGGATAGCGGTACCATGCTACAGAACCTGTTGCAGGAAATCGACATAGCCGAACAAAAAGGTTTTGCAGTAGCCGTAAACAATGAGGTAATTCCGAAGACAAATTGGGACACACATTCACTACAAGAGAACGACAACATATTGATAATAACAGCAACCCAAGGAGGTTAAATATGAAAACAGAAAAACTACCCACAGAAAATACGATTACACGCAACCCTTTCCCAGCATCAGAAAAGACTTACATCAAAGGAAAGATACACGATATCGATGTAGCGATGCGTAAGATCATACAAACCGAGAGCAAACCCATGTTTACCGATGGCGAGTTCACGAAAGAACAGAATCCTCCTATCACGGTGTATGATACCAGTGGGCCTTATACCGACCTGAATATGGAGATCAATGTCAAGCAAGGCCTTCCCAGGTTGCGTGAACAATGGATATTCGATAGAGGGGATATTGAACGACTCGATGACATCTCTTCTGAATATGGCAAAGAGCGCTTGTTCAGTTCCGATTTGGATCATCTACGATTCAAGCACATCAAAAAGCCGCTATGTGCAAAGGCCGGGCACAACGTAAGCCAAATGCACTACGCCAGAAAGGGCATTATTACCCCTGAAATGGAGTACATCGCCATTCGCGAAAATCAACAGCTGAATGAAGTGCGTGAGAAAGGCATAGAGCATCCCGGCCAGAATTTCGGAGCAAATACCCCAAAGGAGATCACCCCTGAATTTGTGAGAGCTGAAATAGCTGCAGGCCGTGCAATCATCCCGTCCAACATCAACCATCCGGAGACGGAGCCGATGATCATCGGCCGCAACTTTCTGGTGAAGATCAATGCAAACATCGGCAACTCTGCTGTCTCCTCCAGTATTGAGGAAGAAGTGGAGAAAATGGTATGGGCCACCCGTTGGGGAGCCGACACAGTAATGGACCTCAGCACAGGAAAAAACATTCACGAAACGCGCGAGTGGATCATTCGCAACTCGCCTGTACCCATTGGTACTGTACCTATTTACCAGGCATTAGAAAAGGTAAACGGCAAGGCTGAAGAACTCACATGGGAGCTGTATCGTGACACGCTCATTGAGCAGGCTGAGCAGGGAGTGGATTATTTCACCATCCATGCGGGTGTCTTACTTCGTTATGTACCGATGACCGCAAAACGTTTAACAGGTATCGTTTCAAGAGGTGGCTCAATTCATGCAAAATGGTGCCTGGCTCACCATCAGGAAAACTTTACCTATACCCATTTTGAAGAAATTTGCGAGATCATGAAGCAATATGATGTGGCCTTTTCTTTAGGTGACGGCCTGCGACCCGGCTCGCTGGCTGATGCCAATGATGTAGCACAATTCGCAGAACTGGAAACGCTGGGTGAGCTTACAAAAATTGCATGGAAGCATGATATACAAACGATGATCGAAGGCCCGGGCCATGTGCCTATGCAGCTCATCAAGGAGAACATGGACAAGCAGTTGAAGGAGTGCGGTGAAGCACCGTTTTACACACTAGGACCGCTTACTACTGATATTGCACCTGGCTACGACCACATCACTTCGGCCATCGGTGCGGCCATGATCGGCTGGTTCGGAACAGCAATGTTGTGCTATGTAACACCCAAAGAACACCTTGGTTTACCCAATAAAAAGGACGTAAAGGATGGAGTAATCACCTACAAATTGGCGGCTCATGCAGCTGACCTTGCGAAAGGGCATCCCGGTGCATACTATCGCGACAACGCGCTGAGCAAGGCACGATTCGAATTCCGCTGGGAGGACCAGTTCAATCTCTCGCTCGATCCTGATACCGCCCGTGAATTCCATGATGAAACCCTACCTGCAGACGGTGCCAAAGTCGCGCACTTCTGCTCGATGTGCGGACCACATTTCTGCTCGATGAAGATTACACAGGATGTGCGCGAGTATGCTAAAAAAATGGGCGTATCAGAAAAAGATGCTTTCTCAAAAGGTATGGATGAAAAATCGAAAGAGTTCGTTCAAGGAGGCTCTGAGTTATACAAATAGCAAATGGCTGAACAAATTGAGGAAAAACAACCCGAGATACCTAAGTGGCTAAAGACCATACAGGAGAACTCTTGGGAATTGGAGCTGCTCATATCCGGTGGTGCCATTTTTTCTCTGTTCCAGCTATCAGATGAATTTGTAAACTTCATCTTCACTTTAAAGATGACCAGCCATCTGCCAGGCACAGGGCCATTCATCATTTTAGGAATGTTCGGGTTAAAAATCCTAACCCTTGGCTTCATTTTTCACTTACTGTTACGAGCGTTCTGGCTTGGCTTAGTGTGTGTGAACTACGTATTTCCATCTGGCATAAACAAAGAAAAGATTCTCTGGAAACGCCCGTTCAAAACACATGTTGAAAGCGGTGACGACATGCACGATCAAATCATGAATGTCGATCGCCTGTGCGGTACAGTCATGTATATGTCAATCGTTTCGGCCTTCCTGGTTTTCGGATTAATCTTACTCATTATCACTTTCGTTACAATACCTATGCTCTTAATATACGGCCACATGGAGATAACCTATTTGAATATCTTCTCTATCATTCTGCTTTTCTATCTATTGGACATGTTGCTTGCCGGAGCAATCCGGGGGATACCCTACATTTCATATGTTGTCTTTCCACTCTTCTGGGTTTTCGATGTTGTCACGCTGCGGTTCATTTATCAGCGTTCGCTATGGTTGTTTAATACAAACATCCAAAAATTGCGATTCGGGATAGGTTTCGCAATATTTATTACCATATCTATATTCTTTGCCTACACTTCCATATATCGGGTTATGCATTGGCCCAACATCATTGACTCACGGGAATACAGATGGGCAATGGCACCACAAGATCAGTGGTGGAACCGCTGGAACTACCGCGATGAAGCGGAAAAAGAAGGCTTGGAGAAACTGCTATATCCCAGCATACAATCCGATATAATAAAGGAAAACTACCTTCGGATTTTTATACCCTATGCTGTGGCTTATGACGAGTCATTGAATCAAATGAATAGTGAAAACACCCTGCTGTCCGGTATTACGCAAGTATTCATTGATGACAGTATATATAACAATATCGAATGGTTCAACTCATGGCATAAACACAATGATCAAATTGGTATTCGGGCCAATATATCTATCAAGCACCTTGCAAACGGCAAACATGTGCTGACCGTTGCGGATAAAGTTACAGACAACCAAACCATGCACATCCCATTTTGGAAAGATGTTAAATGAGACCCTACGCCCTTTCCATAGCAGGTTTCGATCCCAGCGGAGGCGCAGGCATTCTGGCTGACATCAAGACCTTTGAAAATCACAAAGTGTACGGTTTTGGCGTTTGTACTGCTATTACATTCCAAAATGACATGGAATTTGAAGGCATCAACTGGGTAAGTGTTGAAAAAATCAAAAAGCAGATTGATACGCTTTTCCGCAAGTTTGAAATCAGCTATGCCAAAATCGGCATTATTCCCAACCTCAATATTTTGCTTGAAATCATTGATTTCCTTGCAGCTAAAAATCCTGAAATTCAAATCATCTGGGATCCCATTTTACAAGCAAGCGCTGGATTCGCGATTCATAACAAAGTAGATAAAAAACAGTTGTTGACAATTTGTGAAAAATTAACGCTCATCACACCCAACATTCCGGAAATGGAAGCGCTGGTGCCTGATATGCAAGTAAAAAAAGGAGCCGAAATGCTATGCCATTATTGTCCGGTGTTATTGAAAGGCGGCCACCGGGATGGCGCACCCATTGATCACCTGTTCGGCAACGGAGACCAAGCCGAAATCTATAACGGTGAGCGCATAGAAGGCGAAATCAAGCACGGCACCGGCTGTGTATTGTCTGCCGCAGTAGTGGCCAATCTTGCGTTGAGGCAACCCCTTTTCAACGCATGCCGGAAAGCACAGAAATATGTCAGGGGTTTCATCTCGAGCAATGAGAGCCGTCTGGGTTATCATTTGAAGGATTACCACTTAAGTATTGCGAATTGAGCAAATAGAATTTAGAATGAAGGAGACAGAAGAAAGAATCCCTGCAAAAACCTTTGAAGACCTTGTGGTATGGCAAAAGGCCCACATCTTCGTTCTTGCTGTTTATAAGTTAACCAACGATTTTCCCAAATCGGAGACCTACGGCCTGTCTGCACAATTCAGGCGAGCAGCAACTTCAATTCCTGCCAACATTTCAGAGGGGTTCAAAAAGAAGGGAACCAATGATAAAGTGCGTTTTATGAATATTGCTCAAGGTTCTCTGGAAGAATGCAAGTATTACCTGGTGCTGACTAAGGATTTGAATTATGCGGACACCACTGGCTTGCGAGAGCAACTCGATGAAGTCGGCAAAATTCTTCAGGCCTACATGTCAGCAATAAAAAATTCTAACTCCTAAATTCTATATTCTGAATTCTCAAAAAACCATATCACGATTACACATCATTACCGACAATCTTCAAGTCATCGAGCAAGTATGTGAGGCAGGAGCTAAATGGATACAGTTACGCATTAAGGATAAAGACATCGAGCAAATCGAAACCACCGCTTTAGCGGCATGGGAGATATGCAACAGCCATGGTGCCACGCTCATTATCAACGACCATGTCGAACTCGCTCAAAAGATACAAGCCGATGGCGTTCATATAGGTAGGAAAGACATGCCGCCAGCAGAAGCCCGTCAAATCCTAGGGGATAGTTTTATCATTGGCAGCACAGCAAATTCGATGGAGGACATTGAACGATTAACGAATAAAGTGGATTACATCGGGTTAGGGCCATTTCGTTTCACCGAAACCAAAAGCAACCTAAGTCCAATTCTCGGCTTCAAAGGATATCGAACAATCACAAAACAGCTTACACATGGCACCTTACGCCTTACGCCTATTATTGCTATCGGTGGTATTACCCTAAATGACATTCATCCTTTGCTCGAAACCGGAATACATGGTATTGCCGTATCTACCGCCATCACAGGTGCGGAAGTTGTTACTGAAGCCACAAAAGAATTCATAAAACTAACCCAATTAGCTAATCATCAAATCATCGAATCAGCACATTAACAATATGGAACCCCTCAAAATAGCCGGCAAGACATTCAACAGCCGCCTTTTCACCGGCACCGGAAAATTCGGCAGCAGCCAAATGATGGAAGACGCTCTTATTGCCAGCGGCAGTGAACTTGTTACCGTTGCCCTCAAGCGGGTGGATGTGAAGAACGCCAATGACGACATCCTCATCCACCTGCAGCATCCACATATAAACATACTCCCCAACACCAGTGGAGTGCGCACCGCCAAGGAGGCCGTCTTTGCCGCACAACTGGCACGAGAAGCGCTGGAGACTAACTGGCTGAAACTTGAGATACACCCCGATCCCAAGTACCTGATGCCCGACCCAATCGAAACCCTGCAAGCGGCTGAAGAACTCGTAAAACTCGGTTTCATTGTGCTACCCTACTGCCATGCCGACCCCGTGCTCTGCAAGCGATTAGAAGAAGCCGGCACCGCAGCCGTGATGCCGCTCGGCTCGCCCATTGGCAGCAACAAGGGGTTGAAAATGGAAGCCATGCTGGAAATTATCATTGACCAGGCGAATGTTCCTGTAGTAGTGGATGCGGGTATAGGTGCGCCAAGCCATGCGGCAGCTGCCATGGAGATGGGTGCAGATGCGGTGCTGGTAAATACCGCTATTGCAGTTGCTGTGGAGCCAGTGGTGATGGGTAGGGCGTTTAAGCTGGCTGTTGAGGCCGGAAGGATGGCTTATGAAGCAAAGCTTGGGAAGAAATTGGAACAGGCGGAGGCGAGTAGTCCGTTAACTGCGTTTTTGGAGGAGGCCGATGTCCAGTGGACATCGGGCCAGCAAGTGGGAAGAAATGAGTAGGGCGTTACCCTCTACTATCACTGCGGGTTGGGCTTTCCGCACTCGCTCTTTGCGATGCAAAAGAGCTCAAAAATTGCTCTAATCCCTAAAGCAATTCAATGAAGCCGGTTAATCATATTCTAATTTCTATCTCCTAAATTCTAATAACAATGACCCCAGAAGAAAAATACACCGAGATCAGCGCCAACATCCCGGATATCACCCCCGGAAAGATGTTCGGGGCACTCTGCCTCAAAACCCCCAACCGCAAGGCCGCCTGCATGTTCTACAAAGACGCCATGGTCTTCAAACTGCCCGAAGAAATGGAGCAGGAAGCTCTTAGTTTGGATGGCGCCAAGCCCTTCGAGCCCATGCCTGGCCGCAAAATGGGAGGCTGGACAGAAGTGCCTTTCAATTATGCCGACCGCTGGGAAGAATTCACGCAAGCATCAGTTAATTACGTGAAAACACTATGAGTTCATTTGCCGAAATATTTGACACCTACAGTTGGGATGATGAACTCACCTCTATCTGCAGCAAAAAGCCCGCGGATGTGGAGGCGGCACTGGGGCGCAACGGGAAGCGTTCGCTGGAGGATTTCAAGGCGTTGATAAGCCCGGTTGCGGGGCCTTACTTGGAGGACATGGCCCAGCTCAGCCACAGTATTACGCAAAAGCGTTTCGGCAAGACGATACAGTTGTACATACCGATGTACCTGAGCAACGAGTGCCAGAATATTTGCACATACTGCGGGTTTTCACTGGACGTGGACATCCCCAGAAAGACCTTGACAGATGAGGAAATCATGAAGGAAGTGGAAGTCATCAAGGCAATGGGCTATGACCATATACTGTTGGTGAGCGGTGAGGCGAATCGGACAGTAGGTGTAGAGTATTTCCAGCATGCCCTGGAGCTGATTCGCCCACATTTTTCGCACATCAGTATAGAGGTGCAGCCGCTCGATGAGGAAGACTACGCTCTACTAACTCCTTACGGATTAAACACGGTGCTGGTGTATCAGGAAACTTACAACGAGCGAGAATACAAAGCACATCACCCAAAGGGCAAGAAGTCAAACTTCGGCTACCGCCTAGAAACGCCTGACCGACTTGGCAGATCAGGTATTCACAAAATAGGATTGGGAGCTTTGCTCGGACTGGAAGATTGGCGAACAGACAGTTTTTTTACGGCATTGCACTTGGATTACCTTGAGCGCACCTACTGGCAAACTAAATATTCCATTTCTTTTCCAAGATTAAGGCCTTGCGCTAATGGCATTGATTTTAAATCTGTAATGACTGATAAAGAACTGGTGCAATTAATTTGCGCTTACCGCCTTTTTAACGAAGAAGTGGAACTGTCACTTTCTACACGGGAGAGCGAAAAGTTCAGAAATAATGTGATTAAACTCGGCATTACTTCTTTTAGCGCTGGTTCAAAAACAAACCCTGGCGGTTATCACAATGAAATTGAAACGCTCGAACAATTTGCAATTTCTGATGAAAGAAGTCCGAAGGAAATTGCTACTGTGATTAAATCTCAGGGCTATGAGCCGGTGTGGAAAGATTGGGATGGTGTGCTTGCTTAGAACTGAATCTTGATGGGGTTTATTTCAATCTTACTCGTGGTGTTTTTGTTTTTAATTGCTTCGAGGTGTTTTTTGAAGGTCTCTACTGGGTCATGCTCGCTATTCCAAAGCACACCCAAAATCGCCATGCCTGCAAAACCAATTTCACGCACCTTTTCTGCTTTTTCAGCCGTTACGCCACCAAGCGCAAAAACCCGGTATCTCGTTTCCTTTAGTGTTTTTCTCAGCTTATCTTCTGAAAAAGATGCTTTTCTTCCGTTTTTCGAAATGCTTTCAAAAATGGGGCTGAGGAAAACGTAGTTGTAATCATGCCCGTCATCTTTCAACTCTCTTAGTTTGTGAAAYGATGAAGTAATGCTTAATCCGGGCTTCCTCCATTTGAGCAATTTCAATACGAGCCCTGTTCTGAATTTTCTTTGCCTGTGCCACTTAGTGATATGAACACCTTTTAGATTAAGCTTTAATGCCAATCGGTGTTTTGAGTGAATGATAATTCTGTTATGGMATTCTTCGGGGATACACTTAATGTATTCTTTGAGTTTCTCGTAAGAAAATTTCGGYTTGCGTAAGTGRAAGGTTTCCAGTCCGTTGTCAAAGAGCCGCCTTACGGTTTTGATTTCTGATTTGAATTTATCGGGACTCGATATGACGACTAACTGCATGTTTTTGTTCTTTTACAGCAGATGAGATTTCATTTAATAAAGTCGGGTTTTGTTCAACAGCGTTGCCTATTACGATAATATCCGCACCTGCTTTGCAGGCATCTGCTGCTTTTTCTGAAGTGTTGATGCCACCACCAACAATTAACGGCACTTTTGTGTTTTCACTCACTTCAGCAATCATTTCAGGAGTAATAGACTTTTTAGCACCACTTCCGGCATCCATGTAAATGAGCTTCAGCCCCAACATTTCACCTGCCATTGCTGTGCTGCGTGCGATGTCGTTTTTGTCGTTTGGAATAGGAGCCGAGTTACTCATGTACGAAACAGTGGTGGGCGCACCTCCATCAATTAGCATGTAGCCAGTGGGCAGCACTTCCAGCTGTGCTTTTTGAACGTAGGGCGCGGCAATTACATGGTATCCAATTAAAGCTTCGGGATTTCTTCCTGAAATTAAGGAAAGAAACAAAATCCCGTCTGCATGGCTACTGATTTGCATCGGGCTGCCGGGAAAAAGGATGGCAGGGATATTTGAATTTTCTTTGAGTGTTACAATGCATTCATCCAGTTTATCGGAAACCATCAAGCTGCCGCCAACAAAAAAATAATCTACGCCAGAAAGGATTGACTTATCTATGATTTTAAAAAGCTGCTCTTTATTAATATTGTCAGGGTCAACAAGCACGGCAAGCTGCTTGGTGCCGGCTTTTTTCTTTTCAAGAATTGAGTGGTAAATCATGCGGCAATATTAGTGAAATTGGGAACTGTTTTTTGAAACAATTTTCATGGGCTTTAACAATAACAGCTAATAATCAATAGGATGTAATACGTAAACCAGCATGTAATCGTTAAGGTTTTCATACCCCAATTTCCAGCTATTCTTGTAATCCTTTTTTTCGATATGACCTGTAATTTCACCTTGGTTTTTGTATTCAAAATCTTCAATTCTAATTTCTACTTTAAAAATTAGCTCTTTGCGACCGTAAACTTTATACAAAGCTTCTTTCGCTCCCCAATAAACGTGCAATTGCTCAAAAAGGTTGCTTTTGCTGCTGTTTTCCAGTTCTTTATTACTTAAAAATTTATGCTTGATGTTATCCACTTTTGGTGTGATTTTCTGAATATCCACCCCGGTTTCGTGTTCTTCATCGAGCATAACCGCAACCAGCTCATTTGAGTGTGAAATTGAAATCTTAAATGCATTTCCAGCTAAATGTGGCTTGCCGTTTTTATCATATTCAAGCACAAATTCTTTTCCGAGCATTTCGCCCAACAAAGCTCTCGTGGCCAGTTTTTGTGTTTTTATCCGTTCGGTTTTTAGCGAAGCAATTTGGTTTTTCTCTTTTTCTGAAAGTAAAGTTTTTTCCACGAGCTCATCGACCGTTTCTTCAATGCGCCACATACCCAATCGGCCAGTAGAAGTAATATTTCTAATAAATTCAAGCGGCATATTGCAAAGATGAAAAATAGAAATAATTCACGAATGAAGATGATTTTCACCAATATACTGTTTCTGTTTTTAAAATAATTTTTACATTCGTGGAGTAATTATTAAACCACATGCGCCTGAAAATCTCTTTCCAACAGTTTTTCTTTGCATTTACGCTTTGCACTTTTTTCCTTTTATCTGCAATTTTGGCGTCAGCACAACACTATCCCGTAAAGGTTGACAAGCAATATGGCTATATTGACAAGAGCGGGAAAATGACCATACAACCGCAATATGATAGGGCCTACCCGTTTATTGACGGGCTTGCAAGAATAAAAAAAGAAGGAAAAACCGGTTACATCAACGCCAGCGGAAAAATGGTGATTGAGCCACAGTTTGACCGCGCGTATGATTTTAGCGAGGGGCTGGCTTCTGTAAAAAAAGACAACAAATGGTACTACATAGACAAAACGGGTGCTGTTAAAATCTCTCCAGAMTGTCAATAYGCCTATAATTTTTCAGAAGGACTCGCCCGCCTGCAACTCGATTTGGATGAGTTCTCCTTTATTGACAAAACAGGAAAGCAAATYATCCAYCATCCYCATGAAGGYGCCTATGATTTCAGYGATGGSCTTGCGCGCGTGCATCACAGCAGCAATGGSAAATGGGGTTATATGGACAAAACAGGAAAAATGATTATCGAATCYAATTATGAAGAGTGYTTCGATTTYAAGGAAGGGTTGGCTAATCTGCGAAGTGGCGATCAGAAAACAGGCAAATGGGGCTACATTGATCACGCTGGAAAAGCAGTAATTGACCTGCATTTTGACCGCGCTTTCTTTTTTGATGATGGGCTTGCTTTGGTACGCGTAGGCAATCCCAAAATCGGTAAATACGGCTACATTAACAAAACCGGAGACATGGTCATCAACCCCAGATTTGATGCCGGTTTCCACTTTAGCGAAGGGCTGGCCTGCGTAGGCATTTTGAAAGGTCGCGACATAAAATACGGCTACATTGACAAAACCGGAACAATTGTAATCACTGCTCAATTTGATTACCCTTCCGATTTTAAGCAAGGGCTTGCCAAAGTGCGCCTCGGAAGCTTTAAAACAGGCACTGAAGGCTACATTGACAAAGCAGGCAAGTTTGTTTGGAAAAGCCAGTAGGGCGGGACATTCGTGCATAACCTATGCACCAGAAATTAGTGCGATAGGTATTCTCATTAACATCCAAGTATGTTACGTTATGCTTCGGCAGATAGGTTTCTAATTTTTAGCGCCTTTGATTGGTAAACCTATAGGGGATTTGGTTTGTATGGACATTAGTAGCACTGCTAAACAAGCTATTAAGAAACTTATATATATCGTTATCTCGTAGCACGATTTTATATTCACGTGTCAAGTTCAAAATGAGGATGAATTATTAACAAATGAATTGTGTAAAGCTAAAAAGCAATAAGCCGCAATTCAGCCAAACCATTACGTGTATTGCAAAAGCAAACCATGAACCCCACATACCGACAAATAATTACAAAAACAGTTAAGCGGCATCTTGGCAAAGACCGCGCAGATAAAATAAGCGATTATGCAATAGCCAAACAAGCTTTAAATTTAAGGGTTACGGCAATACGCTTATTCAAGGACATTGTTTTTATTTCACTGGGTATTCTTTCTGCCGGTTTCGGGCTTAAGGGATTTCTATTGCCAAACGGATTTATTGATGGTGGAGTGACCGGCATTTCGCTTTTGACCGAAGCGCTCACAGACTATCCTTTATCAGTGCTGATTGTCATCATCAACGTGCCATTCATTATACTAGGGTATTTCCAAATAGGCCGATCGTTTGCCGTCAAAAGTGTTGTTGCAATTGTTGGGCTTGCTATTGCCCTCACAGTCATTGACTACCCCATCATAACCTCTGACAAGTTACTGGTTGCCGTGTTTGGCGGTTTCTTTCTTGGCGCAGGAATCGGGCTTTCGGTGCGGGGCGGTGGCGTGCTTGACGGCACAGAAGTCCTTGCCATCTACCTCGGCAGAAAAACAGGCCTCACCATAGGCGACCTCATCCTTGTTTTCAACATCCTGATTTTTTCAACGGCTGCATACCTGCTTTCTATCGAAACAGCGCTGTATTCCATCCTCACCTACCTTGCTGCATCTAAAACGGTAGATTTCGTTATTGAAGGAGTTGAAGAATACATCGGGGTCACTATCATTTCAACACATAGTGAAGACATCAGGGTTATGATTATTGAAAAAATGGGAAGAGGTGTAACCATTTATGATGGAAAGAGAGGCTACGGAAAACGCGGGGAAAACTTAAACAAAACCGATATTATCTATTCAGTTATCACGCGACTTGAAATCACCAAACTTCAAACCGAAATTCAAAAAATAGACCCGAACGCGTTTATCGTAATGAATAGCGTAAAAGACCTGAAAGGTGGCATGATTAAAAAACGGCAATTCAAAGAAAAATAATAACATCAAGCACACAACAAAAAAATAAAGGTGCTTAAACACCCCATATACCAGCCGTTTATAGCATAATTTCTTACCTTTGCACGCTTAATTCAACAAATCATCAATTTAAACAATAAATAATGGAAAACTTAGTGGTGGACAATACGCTCAAATACAAAGTCAAAGACATCTCCCTTGCCGAATGGGGAAGAAAAGAAATTAAACTGGCCGAAGCGGAAATGCCCGGACTTATGGCTTTGCGCCAAGAATATGGCGACTCTAAGCCCCTGAAAGGCGCACGTATTGCGGGCTGCTTG
This sequence comes from Flavobacteriales bacterium, assembly GCA_002746335.1. Taxonomy (GTDB): domain Bacteria; phylum Bacteroidota; class Bacteroidia; order Flavobacteriales_H. The sequence continues at coordinate 40,721 of NVWW01000020.1, forward strand.
CACATGACTATACAAACAGCGGTTCTTATAGAAACATTGAAAGAACTTGGCGCTGAGGTAAGTTGGAGTTCTTGCAATATCTTTTCTACACAAGACCACGCTGCAGCAGCCATTGCAAAAGCCGATTTTCCTGTGTTCGCCTGGAAAGGCATGAACGAAGAAGAATTCGACTGGTGCATCGAACAAACTCTTTTTGCTTTCCCAGATAATCAACCGTTAAACATGATTTTGGATGACGGTGGCGACCTAACCAATATGGTTCTTGACAGGTATCCTGAATTGGTAGCAGGAATTAAAGGTATCTCTGAAGAAACTACCACAGGGGTTCACCGCTTGTACGAAAGAGAAAAGAACGGAACATTGTCACTCCCTACCATCAATGTGAATGATTCCGTGACCAAATCAAAATTCGATAATAAATACGGCTGTAAGGAGTCATTGGTTGATGCCATCAGAAGGGCAACCGATTTGATGCTGGCCGGAAAAGTAGCTTTAGTAGCAGGTTATGGTGATGTCGGAAAAGGCTCGGCAGCTTCGCTGTGTGGTGCAGGAGTTCGTGTAATAGTTACTGAAATTGACCCGATTTGCGCATTGCAGGCAGCAATGGACGGCTTCGAAGTGAAGAAAATTGCCGATGCAGCTCAAAGGGCAAACATTATTGTTACAGCTACAGGTAATAAGGACATCGTGAATGCAGAAATTTTCAAGTCATTGAAAGACAAAACCATTGTCTGCAACATCGGTCATTTCGACAACGAAATTGACATGGCTTGGTTGAATGAGAATTACGGCCATTCAAAAGAAGTGATTAAACCGCAGGTTGATAAATACACTATTGATGGCAAAGAAATTATCATTTTAGCTGAAGGAAGATTAGTAAACCTCGGTTGTGCTACAGGCCACCCGTCATTCGTGATGTCCAACTCATTCACCAACCAAACTTTAGCACAACTTGAATTGTGGAATCATTCCGATAAATACGAAAACAAAGTGTACACGTTGCCTAAACACCTCGATGAAAAAGTAGCGCGTTTGCACCTTGATAAAATTGGTGTTGAATTGGATGTGTTAAGCGAAGAGCAAGCCACCTACATTGGCGTTACTCCTGAAGGCCCTTACAAGCCAGATTATTACAGGTATTAAAAGCGAATCGGACAATTATTCCCAAACCTCCAGGATTTTCGAAAATCCTGGAGGTTTTTTAATTAAAAATCCTCAGTGCATTCCCATCAAAAGTGGTTTGATATTGCTTAAGCGGAACAACAGCAGGTTCTTTGATCACAATTCCGTCAATGATTGAAAATTCCGAACCACAACAAAGATCGGTAACAATAATGTTGGAAGAATCCACCTCCACTTTGCCACATTCGTCTAAAGGGTTGTATGTACAGTGGCGATCATAAGCACGGAATTCATCCTGGCCGTAACGGTACACCAGCAACCCACGAGAACCCCCGGTAATATACTCCCAACCCGAAACTATTTGCAGATTGATGTATTGAGGGTCGTTAGGATAAATCACAAGGTTTACTTCAACTAAAGGAATGGTATCACTTTCCTTTTTACACGAGAACAAAATCATCCCCATCAAAATCATTGCTACCGAAATGTTCCTTAAATATTTCATACCTTTATCAGCCAATTAACTTGTTTTATTGTACAAAAGTACAAATGCGCTTTTTTTTAGGAAAAATTATTTTTTTAATATTTATTTCATTGCCCCTTTTTGCTTTCACGCAAGAGGAAGATGAATCGAGATCCATTAAAAAACGGAAGAAAGAACTGGCTAAAAAGCAGGAAGAGCGGGCAGCCGAAGAAGCTGCTTTTATTGATGAGATGAAGCAATACCAAAAAGAAATCCAAACAAAAAAAACGCGCAAGCGCATGAAAAAAACAAATAAAAAATCAAAAAGAGTGAACGAACATAAAAAAGGATTTACTTTACCGACATTACTTAAAAAGAAAAAACGCTACTGATGGACATTGGTGATTTGATATACTACATCGTTTTGTTGGTTTTCATATTGGCCGGTGCACTGGGCAAAAGAAAGAAAAAACCGCAACGAACAACACCTTCTGATCCTCCCCCTGCAACCGGAGGTGAGTGGAAAATAAAAAACATATTGGAAGAATTTTTCGAGCAGAAAAAGCCCGAAACCAAGCCAATACCAATTCCGGCTGAATACCAGCAAGCATCACCTCAGCCAAAACCGGAGAAAGAGAAAAGACCGCCTTTGCAGCCAATCATCAGTCCCCCATCTGAAGAAGGCAAACATGCTTTTCCCAAGATGAAAAGCAGGGCTTTTCATCACATCGAAGATGAGCAGCCAAGTACTCTCTCTGAAATACTCAAAGAGGAGCACTTTGACGCACGAAAAGCCGTGATTTATTCAGCCATTATCAACAGGCCTGAGTTTTAGCCACACAATAACCCATCCCCACCATTCACCATTAATTTTTAACCGTTTCAAACAGAAATATTAATTTTCCGTTTGAAATTTCTATCTTTTCAAAATGCAAAAAATCATTTGCATACTTTTTTTCTCTTTTATCCCCTGCTTTTTTCAAGCGCAAAGCCACTATTTCAAAAACTATTCGGTGGAAGACGGCCTGCCTTTTATTTATGTAAAAACTATTTATCAGGATGAAAATGGCTACCTATGGACAGGCGCCTATGGTGGCTTGAGTCGTTTTGACGGATTTACTTTTAAAACCTACGGCACAAAAAACGGCATGGTGGGTCATGATGTGCAAACAATTACCGGAGATAACCAAGGCAACCTTTGGATTGGAACAACTTCAGGTGTAAGTAAATTTGATGGGGCAAACTTCACAAATTATACAACAAAAAACGGCCTTCCGAGCAATCATGTCAACGTCATTTTTATTGACAGCAAGCAAATCATTTGGTTTGGCACTAAAAAAGGGCTGGCGCGTTTCGATGGCGATTCACTTGTGAATTTTTCATCAAAAAACGGCCTAATTGATGATTGCATTCTTTCATTCGTTGAGGATAAAAAAGGGAAGATATGGATAGGCACAACAGGCGGATTGAGCAAATTCGATGGACGACCCCGACAAAAGTCGGGGGACGAGCCAGTGGGAAGGTTTACTAACTACAAATTTTCCAATGACCAATCAAAAAACAGGATTAATGCAATGACCACCAATAACAAGGATCGCTATCTGTGGCTCGGAACACAAAACGGGCTTTACAAATTCGATACTGAAAAATCATTTTGGACTTCGGCTGAAAAGCAAATTAAAAATACTGCTATCACATCGCTTGTTTTCGATGAACGTGGAAACTTGTGGTTCGGCACGCCTGAAGGGCTATTCAGATATAACACTTCAGGAATAGAAGAAATGCTCGTAAGCACTGAACCCAATGGCAACATCATCGAATCACTTTATTTAGATATTGAGGGAAACCTATGGCTCGGAACCTATTTGGGACTTTTTAAATACCGTAGTGCAGCATTTACGCATTTTACCGAAAAAGACGGTTTGCAAAGCAATTTCATTTTCCAGATGTTCAGGGATAACGATGGCTACCTGTGGATAACCACCACCGATGGAGGCATTAATCGTTATGACGGTCAAAAATTTGAAGTTTTCAACACCGAAAACGGCCTCTCCCACAATAATACTGTTTCCGGAATGCAAGACAGCCACGGAAACATCTGGATTGGAACCAATGGTGGACTAAGCCGTTTCATGCCAGAAAAAACGGGAGCAGGCGAAAAATCATTTGTCAATTATTACAAATACAATGGCCTACTCAGTGATTCGGTTGGCGTCATGCTGGAGGACAAAAACAACAACTTATGGCTTGGAGGATCAGGAGGCGTAACTAAGGCAACCGTTGTAAATGAAAAAATCAGTTTCAAAAAGTTCCATTTTGGCGATAACTGGGATTTTCAAGTATGGTCTGCAGCGGAAGACGACAACAGCCATTTGTGGTTTGGTACTTACAAAGGTGGATTATGGAAATATGATGGTAACACATTCGAAGAGCAAGCCCAAAAACTCGGCATTCCCAACGATGTGTTTCTCGCTATGGCCAAAGACAGCAAGGGCAACCTGTGGTTCGGCACTTTTGCCGGAGTTTTTATGTTTGATGGCAACAAAACAATCCACATTTCTGAAAAAAACGGGCTGAGTTCTGACTTGGTTTATACCCTTACTTTTGACCATAATGAAAAATTCCTGTGGGTGGGCACAAACCAAGCCTTGAACAAACTTCATTTGCAGAAATTTTATCAGTCAGGCGAAATAGAAATTGAACACTACGGCAAGGAAGAAGGATTTGTTGGCGTGGAACTCAACGGCAATGGCGCTTTCCTCGATGAAGACGGCTCTATTTGGTTTGGCACGGTCAATGGCCTCATCAAGTACAACCCGAATGAATATTTTCCCAATGAAAGGGAATCAAAAACGTCCATCACAGGCTTCCGCATTTTTTACAAAGACACACTATTACCACAAAATGCTACCTTGCCTTATGACTTTAACCACATTTCCTTCGAGTTTTCCGGTATCTGCCTCACAAATCCCAAAAAAGTACGATACCAATATAAATTGGAAGGCCATGACAAACAATGGTCTCCGCCATCGGCAAGCAATTTTGCTACATACTCCAACCTGCCTCACGGCAAATACACCTTTGTGGTAAAAAGTTGCAACAATGAAGACAAATGGAACGAAGAGCCCGTTACATTTAGTTTTAAAATCACAGCTCCTTTCTGGAAAACATGGTGGTTTTGGGCATTGATCGCCTTAATTACAGGAGGATTAATTTGGCTGACAGTGCACCTGCGTATTCAAAACATCAAATGGAAGGCAGAGTTGAATCAAAAAATGGAAGCACTCAAATCACAAGCCCTACGCGCGCAGATGAATCCTCATTTTCTATTCAACGCCATGAACTCTATCCAGCACTATATTAATAATAATGAAAAGGAACAGGCAAACTTGTACTTGTCAAAGTTCGCACAGATGATGCGTGCTATACTCGACAATTCGCAAAAATCTACCGTTTCGATTGCCGATGACTTAAAGGCCCTCGAACTCTTCATCGAGATGGAACAACTGCGCTTTGAAGGAAAATTTGATTATGAAATCACTATTTCAAAAGAAATCGATTCTGAGTACGACCAACTACCCCCCATGCTCATACAGCCCTATGTGGAAAACGCCATCATGCATGGATTGAGAAACAAAACAGAAAAAGGAAAACTCAGCATTTCACTTGTCGTAGAAGATAATTTCCTAACTTGCACCATCGAAGATGATGGAATCGGAAGAAAAAAGGCAGATGAAATACGCAAAAAAGAAGGCGAAAAAACCCATGAGCCGGCAGGCATGATGATTACCGAAAGTCGAATCCAAATTCTCAATCAATTGGAAGGAAGCAAAATGAATGTAAAAATTACAGACATGAAAGAAGAAAAAGGCGATGAAAAAGGAACAAGAGTAAAAATCTATATTCCTTATATAAAAGAGGAAATATGAACCTTAAAACTTAATTTTGAATCTGTATGCTCACAGCACTAATTATTGACGATGAACAAAAAGCCCGCAGCAATCTTGAAAATTTGCTGAAAGATTACTGCCCAAATGTCGAAGTTGCAGCCAAAGCGGGTACCGTTTCTGAAGCGATGAATGCCATTGGCATCTATCAGCCCGATTTTATTTTTCTCGATGTGCGTATGCAAGGCGAAACCGGCTTTGATTTGCTGAAACAAATTGATAATCCCAGTTTTGACGTCATCTTCACAACCGCTTACAATGAGTATGCACTGAAGGCATTCCGCTTTTGCGCTGTAGATTACTTACTTAAGCCACTCAATATCGATGAACTAAAAGAGGCAGTTAAAAAGGTGGAAGAAAAACATTCCAGCCAATTCAAAAAGGAACGCCTTGAATTGTTTCTGCAAGGATTGAAAGACAGCGGCAATGCCTTCAGCAAAATTGCCTTACCTACTATGGAAGGATTGAATTTTGTAAAAATTCAAGACATCATTCGCTGTGAATCAGATGAAAATTACACCAACTTTCATTTGACCACAGATGAAAAGATTTTGGTTTCAAAAACCATCAAGTATTTTGATGAGTTGCTGCAAGACCATAACTTTTTTCGCACCCACCGTTCGCACCTCATCAACCTCAACCACATCAAAAAATACGTAAAAGGCGATGGGGGTTATGCCATAATGAGCGATGGCTGCCAAGTAGTTGTTTCACGAAGAAAAAAAGATGATTTTCTCCAAAAACTTGCTTCCTGAAAGCACCGTAATACCATTCGTTTTATCCGCTCATCCAAAAAATTCCGCCATTCAATAACTTACCAATAAGCATTGATTAAAAGCACTATACCTTTAGCTCAAATAATCGCTTTACCATGGAACCGTCAGCTACACGACTCGAATTCAAAATTTTTCTTGGGTATATTCAATTATTTATACCTTTACGCGCCTTTTTTGAATTTACCTGCTGTAGCTTTTTAAAGCGCAAGCAGGGTACTATTTGAGAACACAAAACTTATAGCATGTTTAGAAAATTACTCACGAGCGCATTAATCGTTTTTTCATCTGTATCTCTTACTTGGGCTCAAGTAGGGCAAGGTGCATTGAAAGGTAAAATCGTTGACAAAGAAACAGGCGAACCTCTTCCTTTCGTGAACGTGATCGTTGAAATGAATGGCAGCCTTGTTACGGGCGCTGCTTCCGACTTTGATGGAAAATTCTCCATCAAGCCCCTCACTCCGGGCACCTACGATGTAAAAGCCACCTTCACAGGCTACCAACCCACGCAGATTTCAGGGGTTATCGTCAAAGCAGACAGAATCACTTTTCAGAACATCAACATGGGACAAACCGCCATTGATATCAAGGAATTTGAAGTGATTGAATATACTGTGCCACTTATTGATAAAGACAACACCACCTCTGGCGAAACCGTTACCAGGGAAGACATTGACAAACTCCCAGGTCGCTCAGCCACTGCCGTAGCGCAAACCGTTGGTGGGGTTTACTCTAAAGATGACGGTTCAGGTGACCTCAACATCCGCGGTTCACGTGATGACGCCAACTACTATTACATTGATGGAGTAAAAGTGCGCGGCTCCACATCGCTTCCAAAAGCCGCCATTGAGCAGGTGAGCGTGATGACGGGCGGCTTGCCCGCGCAATACGGTGATGTTACCGGTGGCGTCATCAGCATCACCACAAGAGGCGCTTCGAGCCAATATTTTGGCGGGATAGATTACCTCACCTCAGGTTATAAATTAGGCGATAAAACATACGGGCTGGATGCCTTCGGCTACAACCTGTTGGAGTTCAGTCTCGCTGGACCGCTGCTTTCGAAAAAGGACTCAACAGGAAAAAAACTAAAACCGTTGTTGGGATTTTTTGTTGCAGGAAACCTCACTTCTATTGTTGACGATGCGCCATCAGCCATTGGCATGTGGAAAGTGAAAGATGAAAAACTGGCCGAACTAAATGCTGATCCGCTGCGCTTTGCCCCTGTCGGCACGGGTACTTTCCTCAACCACGAGTTTGTGCGGCTAAACGACTTGGAAAAAGTGAAATTCCGCCAAAATGTGACACGAAACGGTTTCACTCTCAACGGAAAAGTTGACGTCAACACCACTCAAAACACCAACCTCACTTTTGGCGGATCCATGGATTTTAATGTTAGACATGATGATGACTATCGCTCGTCTTCCGGTGTTACCAATAAATATGAGTACACGCTTATGAACACCCAGAACAACCCAGAAGAAAGACGGCAGACCTGGCGTGTTTATTCCCGATTCACTCAACGTTTCGGCTCTGCCAATCCAGGAGAGGGACAAAAATCGGCTTCCACCATCAAAAATGCTTACTACTCAATTCAGGTGGATTACTCGAAGTTCCGATTCAAAGAATGGGACGAAACGCACAAAGACAACTTCTTTAATTACGGTTATATCGGAAAATTCACCGCTTACCAAGCGCCTTTCTATATACAGGGATTGGACTCAATTACGCAACAAGGAGGATTGATTCACCAAACATTTGTGGACACCCTTATTGGTTTCGAGCCGGGAACGGCCAACCCCGAAGGCGCCCAATTTACACAGTCATATTACGAACTGTTCGGTTGGGAAGGGTATGATGCAAACGGCAATCCCATATATAATCACGACCTTGCACACAGCCAATCACAGCAACAAAACACATTTGTAGGTCTCTTTTTCGAGCCGTACAGCAACAGTCAGTTACATCCTGTGAGTTTCAACACAGCAACTGCAAAACAGCTCGATGGCGCTTACGACAACACCATCAACATCGAGCAAAATGGAGGGATGCTCAACGGCAGTTCTCCACGCAATGTTTTTGACATGTGGCGCTCACCGGCATTCCAACACAATGTTTACGATTTCCGGAACAATTCACAGTTCAGGATAAACGCTACCGGTTCGGCTGACATCAAAGACCATGCAATTTCCGTTGGTTTTGAATATGAACAGCGAGTGGACAAGGGTTATATCGTTTCCCCAAGGGGATTGTGGACTCTGGGACGCTCATACACCAACAACCACATTATCAACCTAGACATAGACAACCCGCAAATTGATAGC
>NVWW01000021.1 GCA_002746335.1 Flavobacteriales bacterium
ATGTAACTGACTAAAATGACGGTTTAAATATTTTTCCAACTTTTGCGCCCTGATCTTAAAAATGCAAAGAATCAAATTGTTGGGAGTCGAAAGACAGAAGTCCGAAGTTGGGAGTTCGGAGTGAGGGGTTCAATATTCAAAAAAGTAAAAAGGACAAGTCAAGGATCGGCAAGTAAAGGTCAAATACGGATTAACGAATAATGATCTAGAAAATAAAAAGATTGTGAATCATGGTTGGAGTCGGGAGTTTTTGTTTCGATCTTCGGTCTCCCGTCTTCTGACTTCCTGAGCCTTTAAAGAAATTTATTCATGAACAGTATTATAAGTAAAGGCATTTTTATCCTGATTTGGATCTTATTCGTTTCTCTTTTCACTTACTCACATAATCCCTACTTTAAAAACTATACCGTTGAAGATGGGCTGGCAGGCGATATTGTCTACCGGGTATTACAAGACAGGGATGGGTATATATGGTTTGCAACAGAAACCGGGGTGAGCCGGTATGACGGCAACAGATTTGTGAATTATACCGCGGAAAATGGGCTTTCTGCAAACGAAGTATTAAAAATATTTGAAGATTCTAAAGGGCGAATATGGTTTCTTACCTATTCGGGAAGGCCCTCCTATTTTTTAGATGGCAAATTCTTTAATATTCATAATGATACCCTGGTGAAAAATTTATGTTTCGGTTCTTTATTCACGACAATGATGGAAGATAAAGCCGGTAATCTGTGGCTGGCAAGTAACAGTGCGGGAATTATAAAAGTTGATAACAATAATATGATCACCCATGTGAACAGAAATTATAGAGGCACAAATGGACTTTGGGAAGATAAGAAGGGAGCCATTATGACAACTCACGGAAATTCCATTATGGATATGGCAGGTAAAATAACCGAGAAAAGTGCTTATCAAATAACAGAATCATCGCTTCCTTTTGGGCTTAGTGACGGCAGTGTATTAATGGCAACGGATAAAGGAATTGTGAATTATGATAGAAGCGAGGAGACATTAATCATAGAGAACAGCCAAGATCTAATAAAAGGACAAATTACCAATATGGTGATAGATACTGACAGTAACCTGTGGCTATGTACGGATAATGGAGCCGTTATATTTGAGAAGCAAGGGATGAACTGGAATAAAACAGCAGAGTACCTGAATGGTAAAATTGTTACTTCTGTATTGCAGGATAACGAAGCTAATTATTGGTTTACAACTTTGGGCCACGGTGTATTTTTTATTCCCTCAAGAAACGTTATCTCCTATACAGTTGATGAAGGCTTGGCTGACAAAACGGCCTATTCTCTTGCACAAGACAGTAAAGGAAATATATGGATGGGCATGGACAATCAGAAATTTAGTGTTTTCAAAGATAATCAGCTTACTAATGGACGTATTCGTAGTAAAGACCCACTTGTGAGGAAAAGAATAACCAATATCATGATGCACTCTGACGGGAGTATTTGGCTGGCAGGTGACAGGGGTGTTTTTCGTATCAATGAGGGAGACACTGCTGTTATCTATTCAGGTGCCTGTAAGTTTATCTTAGAGGGAAAGGATAATAATGTTTGGATAAGCACCGTTTTTGGCGCTGTTTCATTTGACAAAGCAAATGAGGCAATAATTAAGAATGATTCGAGAAGGATTGAGCTTAAGAAATTATGTGTCAATACGAACAGAACACATGCCATGTGCTATGACGCCAATAATAATTTACTGCTGGGAACCAATGAGGGATTGCAACTATTTAATGGCGATACGGTTTTATGGTATCCCTATGAGCATCCACTATTAAAAGAAAGAATCACCAGTATTCAACTTTCAAATGATGGAGCAATATGGTTCGGCACTTCCGGAATGGGTATCGGTGTGTTACGTGATGATTCTTTGATACACCTTACAACCCGGGACGGCCTTTCAAGTAATATTTGCAATTCATTATACATAGATGATGACAATAATGCTTGGGCAGCAACCAATAAGGGTTTGAATAAAATAAACATCTCCTTGACTTACACCATTGAAGTAAAAAAATTTACCAGAAGCGATGGTTTGGCATCAAATAGTATCAATGCTGTTCATAAGCATGGAGATACGGTTTGGGCGGCAACCGCCAAAGGGCTTAGCTATTTTGCAGAAAGTAACATGAACCAGCGTAAACCGCCACCAAAAATTAAGGTGACAAAATTCACGGTTTCTGATAACGAGAAATTCATCATAAATGCAGACCATACATACCCTCATTCCTTTAATAATATATCCATTGAATATACCGGGATTTCCTATTACAGCCAAGGAGACATCCAGTACAAATACAAATTAGTTGATGCCGATACCTCATGGAATTATACAAGGTCTACAATCGTTGAATACCCTTCGCTGCCCTATGGGGAACACCAGTTTATTGTGAACGCTGCAAACTATGACGGAGTATGGAGCAATGAGCCGGCACAGATAAGCTTTACAATTGATAAACCTTTCTGGTCTCAATGGTGGTTTTTGCTTTTGGAAGTCATTGGGATGGGCCTATTCATGTCAATTGTAATTTACTACATAATAGTTCGGGTTAATATGAGGGAACAACGAAGAATATCCTTTAGGATGAAATTGGCAGAAGCTGAACAGCAGGCACTTCGTGCCCAGATAAACCCACATTTTATATTTAATTCCTTAAATACGATCCAACGGTTTATTATTAAGAATGAAAAAGAAACCGCTTATGTATATCTTGAAAAATTCGGTTCTCTGATAAGAAAAATACTAAAAAATTCAAGGGAAGAACTCATACCCATTCAGGAAGAGTTGGAAACACTGGAATTGTATCTTGAACTTGAAAAAAAACGCTTTGAAGAGGAGTTTGATTATGTTTTTACAATTGACCCTCAAATTGAAACAAATAATATTAAAATACCCACAATGCTACTCCAGCCGCTGGTGGAAAACTCCATTAAACACGGAATCATGCCCAGCAAAACAAGAGGTGAAATTGTGGTTAATATAACAAAAGCGGAAGAAGTTATAATTTGTTCGGTACAGGACAATGGTATTGGCAGAGCAAAAGCAGCGAAATTAAACGAGGGTAAATTCAAGCGCCATAAATCACTTGGGTTGAATATTACACAAGAAAGAATTGAATTGCTCAGAAGCAATAGCCAAGATGATTATAATATGAAAATAACAGATCTGAAAAATGATCGTGGAGAAAGCACCGGCACACTTGTTGAAATAATCATTCCTTTATCAATTCATACCATAGATAAATGATAAAAGCAGTTATTATAGATGATGAGCGCAATAGCAGGGAAACCCTGGAGTGGTTGCTGGAATCTTATTGCCCGGATGTATCATTGGCGGGAAGTGCAAAAACTGTGCAGGGAGCCATTGAACTCATCAAAAACACGAAACCTGAACTGGTTTTTCTCGATATTGAACTTTCTTCCGGAACCGGATTTGATGTATTGGACGGAATAGCAGAAAAAGACTTTGAAATTATTTTTGTGACCGCTTTTGATCAATATGCAATTAAAGCATTTGAATTTTCAGCGGTTTCTTATTTGCTCAAGCCTGTAAATATTAACAAACTTAAAGAAGCCGTTGCAAGAGTTACAAAATCGTTTAATGGGGATATCAATAAAAAAAAACTATCCGCTTTGTTGGAAAACATGGCAACAAGAGATGAGCGGATAAAGAAGCTTATGGTACCCACTCAAGCAGGCTTAGAGTTGATTAATATTGATGATATTATTCGTTGCAAAGGGGAAGGCAGTTATGCTTGTTTTTTTCTTACCAGTAATAAAAAAGTGATGGTGAGCAAACCCCTGAAAGGGTTTGAATCTGCGCTTGAGGGTCATCATTTTTTCAGGATACATCAAACACATTTGGTAAATCTGAAGTATGTGGAGAAGTACATTAAAGGAAGAGGAGGCGCGCTCATAATGAAAGACGGCAGCGAACTGGATGTTTCGCGGCACAGAAAAGACGAGCTGTTAAAAAAACTTAGCGAAATATGCTATTAAGAACCCTTCTTGATCTAACTTTTGAGCTCGGGTAATGCGATGTCATCAATTTTCTCAAAGCCCGCCAATGAGTATCGCTAATGCAATGCAGGTGCGAGTTCGGTTCCCCCACCCCGGGCACTTGTATAGAAATTGCTTAGCAAGGTTACACTAAGCATTAGCTACCTGCTCTGTTACCGGATTATTGTCCTTTGCGTAATTCAAACATCGTTGCCAGTCTTCCTCAAAGTATTCTCTGATTTTATCCAACTCAGCTTGCAAAATCAACTTTTTCTTGCTTACCAACCTCTTAGGAACGAACAATGCAGCGTACAAAACCACATAACACACCAACCGTTTCGAATACAATTGTAATCTGCGCTGCAGTTTATTTCCTTGTTCGTTTTGGCCGGGTATGTATACGTATCTGCTAACCTTGCGCATGATTTTCAGCTGTTTTTCATTGTATGACCTATGTTTTGGGCTTAATGAAATGGCTTCTTGTTTATAGGTTGAACAGGTGAAATCGGCAATCTTATTGATGAATTTATAGGGGTCTTTTTTTAATTCATCGTGAAAAAGCACCAATGGCTTGTGCTGAAAATACTGCTCTATCGTCTTGATTTTTTCAAAAAAGCAGAGTTCCTTCTTTTTCCAAAAACCGTTGTCGTTTTCAATATCTATAAATTCACTGAACGAATAAGAATTACCGTTTTTAACGTGCCTGCGATACTGCGATGCAATCCAGCTATCATGCCTTCTGAAAATAATAATGACTCTAGCTTCCGGACAAAAAGACGAAAACCAGCGCACTTCATCTTCCAGCTGCCTGTCAAACTCGCGCGAAACCAGGTATTTATCGGAATTGGCACGGGCAATGATTTTTTTGCTTTTCTTGTAGCTCGTGCGCTGGATGTAATGAATGCCTTTCAGCTTTGGAAAAACTTTATATTGAAGGTAAGTAGAGGCCGCTTTGCCCAACCCGACATGAAAATATACTTGAGGAGGTCCGTTATCTTGCATCACTGAAAATTCGGTACAAAAGTAGGATTCTCCTTCATTTGTAAACCCTTTTGCTGATTGCAAAAGAGTATTAATTTTGCCTATCCATTTTACTACCGCTTCTTTTGAATAGCCCGGATGGCGGAACTGGTAGACGCGCATGGTTCAGGACCATGTTTCCATTAGGAAGTGCAGGTTCGATTCCTGTTCCGGGCACTGACACACACAAAAACCCCTTTATTTATAAGTATTTGAAGGGGTTTTTATTTATCAGTTCAGTTATCTCGTGTACAGATATTTTTTCCGTTATGTAAGGGCTTAACACTGTGTGTACACAAAATAAAGAGCTCCACCCCTATTATATTTCAGCTTTAATCAAAGCTAACAAATCCTTTTTTTGTTGCTATATTAACTAACTGAGCTGTATTTTTCACCTTAAACTTTTCAAGCAAGTTTTTTCTGTGTTCTTGAACCGTTTTTGTACTTATAAATAACTTCTTTGCAATATTTGAACTCGTCAGCCCATCACTAATTAATTCCAACACATCAGATTGACGATCAGTTAGTATAATTGAATCATTCTGAGTATAAGAAGTAGCGTGTGATCCATTATAGATTGCTTTATGGATGCTATCATTAAAATAGTATCCCTTTTTCATGACTGTCCGTATCGCTTTTTCAACCTCTTTTGGCTTCGTGTTTTTAACGAGATAACCACATGCACCAGCTTTTATGAGCGTTCGTATATTGTATTCTTCATCATACATACTCAAAATAATAACTCTGATATCGAAATTGTTTGCGCACAAGTATTTAGTCGCCTCATATCCATTCATTTCAGGCATTTTAAGATCCATAAGAACCACATGAGGTTTTCTTTGTTTTATTTTATCTATCAACTCCTTTCCATTCTCTGCTTCAATGATTACCTCCATCCCTTGCATATTATTGATAAAATGCTTCATTAACCTAAGGAATAGAGTATGATTTTCTGCTATAGCAACCGTAATATTCGCCAAAAGATCATCAATTTAATAACCCAAAACTGCAAAAATTAACAACACCAAAGTATTAAAGCAATTGTAAATTTTTATCCAATTTTAACAAAGCGAAAAAAAGATTATTGGTTTGCAGCAATGCAACTAACTGATTTTCAAGAAATAATATGCCTGACCCTTGTCAAACGCCCTCCTTTAAGCCAAAAAAATTTTAAAAATAAAAACTAGTAAAAATACGGGTTGTATAGTTCTTTTTTTCTACTTTTATTTACGATTCATTTCCTTTATTAAATTGTTCTTAAACATAAAATTTAAACTTATGTCTATCTCCTTTATGTGCAAAGCAAAAAGACTGGATATAAATTTTTACTTGACAAAAAAATTTTCACCAGATTATTGAAATCATAATTTGGAGCTTTGAAATGATAACCGCGAAAATCCAAATGTATTAAGTAAAAGGAAAGTATTGTAAACGCAAATTTAGCCAGCACAGCAGCGCTGTTTTTTCGTGGTAACTCATAGTAATAATTTATTGCCCTCGGGCTAAATATACTTTACTAAACCTAAAGCCATGAAAAAGATAAGCGCCTTTTTTCGCAGTGCAGTTATTGACTCCTTAATTAACCCTAAAGCACTTTTGATGCTTTGGGGTTTTGTTTTTATTGCGTCAATATCTCACGCCCAACTCACCGGTGATATCAATAATGATGGAGTTGTGAACATAAATGATGTAACTTTTATAAAGAACATCATACTTAATATTCCGCAGGAAGGACTTCCTGCAAAACCAGAACCGGATGTAAACAATGATGGGCTTATTAATGTTCTTGATATTGTAAAAGTAATTAACATCATAACTGGAGAAACAAGCAATAGTCCTCCAACGCTTATCGCTAACGTTAAATTCAGAGATACGGATACAGAACAAAACAGGATGCAGATTGAAGGAGGATTAGATGAGCCGACAGTAGGTTACCAGTTTGAAATAACAGGAATTGATGCCATAAGTAAAACTGCAGAATTCACCAGTCCCGGAGATTTTTTTGTCGATTGTAGGAATAACACAGTCATAGGATATTCACTTTCAAGCACCTCCTTAACCGGTGAACACCAATTAGCTGATATATTCTACAAACCAATTAATTCCACAGCATGTTTGAGCAATCTTGTTTTCTCTAATCCATCTGCTCTTCAAATTGTTAATAGCATAAGCGGAGAATGCGTGGAAGTAATGCCAATGATTCAAGTGTTCCGTTTAGGCAACTATGACCCAACAGCCAATACCATAGAAATCCTCATGGACAACCCTGTTGCGATAGAGAATTTTCAAGTACACTTCGAAGGAGTATCCCTGATTTCCGCTTCAGGAGGAAGAGCGGCAGCGGCAGGTGTATCAGTGAATGCGGAAGGAGGAATTGTGTCCGTAGGTGGAGGAGGATCCATCCCAGCTGGAAGCGGAGTGCTTACGGTAGTAAATTTTGCTTCACTAAGCTCATCGGTTTGCATTGTTTCAACTTCAGCAGAGGGGTTGGAAATGAAACCTTTATCAACTGAAATCGGCTTCCCAGTGTGCGTGAACATAAACCCGCCCGTGCCCGTAACCTTAAGCTTTGGTACGTATGACCTCGATGCACAGACCGTGGAAATCCTGATGGATAACCCGGTGCCAGTAGCACGTTTCGATATATTTTTCGAAGGGTTCAATATTACCTCTGCTTCAGGAGGAAGAACTGCCAATGTTGGGTTTTCAATGAACCCGGAGGGCAATCGAATTAGCGGTGATGGAGAGCTGGCCGGCACCACCCTTCCTGTGGGAAACGGTGTGCTAACTGTGCTTAACATTGAGCCCTTTACCCCAAAGGGTTGCTTTTCATTTGCAATGGTGTACAGTTCAAACTTCAGTTTGCTCAATAACAATTTAGTATCTCCTTCCTGTATTATCAATTCTTTTCCAGGCTGTACCAATCCCGATGCGGTTAATTTTAATCCGGCTGCAAATGTTGATGACGGCAGTTGCCGTGTTACAGGAGCAGTCACTTTGAGTTTTGGCGCTGCTACCAAACTCAACGGTACCAGCCAGATTGAGGTATTGATGGACAATGACGTGCCAGTCCATGATTTCAACATCATATTCAGCGGAATAGAAGTATTGGGCATAACAGGCGGGTTAGCAATACAAAATAACTTTCAATTGGAAACGGATCCCCATTTTGTTAAAAGCAGATCAGAAGACCAAATTAATGATATCCCGGCTGGCACCGGGCAGGTGCTTGCAGTGATCGAATTTAACGCTATTGGATTAGAGGCCTGCTTCAGAGATGCTCGAACGCGTATCTTCGCGGGAAGCGGAGATGATTTTGGGATTTTTGGATTTAGCGGAGATGATTTTGGGGGGTTTAGTATAGGACGGAACAATGCAGAAAACATTACTATTACCGGCTCCTGTGCTGTGCTGTGCGGGTGTACTGATGCAACAGCGGTCAACTTTGACCCGAATGCACATATAGAAGATGGTACTTGCCAGTTTGCGAACGCAGTCAACCTGAGTTTCGGAGCCGTTAACAGCCAGGAATCTACCATAGAAGTCGTGATGACCAACCAACGCCCAATCGGTGGTTTTCAGTTTAGTTTGGATGGAATGGAGTTGACAACGGCACAGGGTGGAATAGCACAATCGGAAGGGCTGTTTGTCAGCGCATCCGGCAACAGCGTGCTCGGGATAGCGCTAAATGAGAATTGTTCCATACCCGCAGGCACTAGCACAATCACGGAAATAGGATATAACTCATTAGGCACCCAGGTATGCTTGAGCAGAGTTAAAGTCAATGCCGGTACGGATGAAGTGAATATCACTACCGGATCCTGTATAGACATTGCCTCAATTTCCGGCTGCACCGATCCGGCTGCTGACAATTTCAGCAGTACTGCGCAAGTTGATAACGGAAGTTGCATCTATTCCGGAGCACCTCCAAGCACTGGAGTTTCAGAAGGGGTTTCCCTTAGTTTAGACAACTCAGACCCCGACCCATCCGCCATGTTTGAAATAAAATCAGAGAATAGGGGGTTTTTGCCTCCGAGGCTGACTACAGCGCAGCGAAACTCCATTGCCAGCCCGGCATCGGGATTGATCATCTATAATACCACGCTGAAAAAAACCCAGGTGTATGATGGTACAGGATGGCGTAGCATGAATTGACAAAAAAAATAAAAAGCTGGTTAATCATCAAAAGAAGATAAATCCATGCAGATAACCAACATAGAACATAACCAAAAAATACGTACGTATACTTACGTTTCTCATGTTTTGCTTTTGGTCATGCTTTTGTTGTTATACATTAATAGTGCAAACGCTCAAAACCTCACGGACCAGCAACTCATTGAGTTGATAAACAAACAACCTCCTGAGCCGGCAGGGAAGCTCAAAAACAAATTGTTGCAAAATTCACCGCTTTCTGATGCTGTATTGCTCGCTATGCTGGCCAGAAATCCAAAGCTTCCATCGGGGCCTATCCAAGATGTCTTGTTCGCCAATTCTCCCATTTCAGATGGTGTGCTTATTGCCATGCTTCAGATGAACCCTTCCCTGCCCAACGGAAACATCAAGAATGTTTTAGTGAATGAATCTCCCCTCTCAACGGATGTACTGGAAGCAGCCGGAACCAGGCAGCCGCCATTGCCCAACGGTATTTTAAACGATGTTGTAGCCAACAACCCCATGGCGCATACGATAAATACAATTGATGTGAATTGCAATGGTGGAAACGATGGTGCAATCAACCTGACCATTTCTGGCGGCATCCCTCCTTATAGTTTTAATTGGTCCAACGGATCGACAACAGAAGGTATATCGGGACTGACAGCAGGCAGTTACAGCATCACCGTCACAGATACACATTCGGGTTCCTTGAATGCAAACGCAACCATTACCGAACCCCCTTTGCTGACAACTTCCACAACCCAAACAGATGTGACATGTAACGGAGGCAATAATGGCACTATTGATTTGTCGGTAGCAGGAGGCATCTCGCCTTACAGCTATAGCTGGTCCACCGGAGCCACTACAGATGACATCAGTAGCACTACGGCAGGCGATTACCTGATCACGGTCACCGATGCCAATTCCTGCACGGCTACAGATAATGTAACCATCAATGAGCCACCCGCCTACGTATTTGTACCCAGTGTAACCAACGTGAGTTGTAATGGAGGAAGCGATGGTTCCATTGACCTAACGGTAACGGGCAATACTTCTCCATATAGTTACAATTGGTCTAATGGAGCAACAACTGAGAATATTTCAGGGTTAAGCGCAAGTACTTATTCAGTCACTGTTACCGATGCTAACAACTGCACAGGCAATTCGGAAATCACTGTTACCAAACCTGAACCATTGGCAATTAATCCCATCATCCGTCACGAGAGTTGTGAGGGATTTGGTGATGGGTTCATCAATTTGGCAATAACAGGAGGTACTTCGCCATACAGCTATAGCTGGTCTACCGGAGCTACAACAAAAAACATGACACAGTTAACGGGAGGCGACTATCAAATCACCATCACCGATGTCAATTCCTGCACCGTTACACAGAGTATCACACTACAAACTCTCGGACTGTCTGAGCAACTCTCCCTCATCAACAAAGGAGTGGTTATCAAGTCAAAAGGCAACATCATCATGAAGGTCACTGGCAATGTGATGAGTAAGAATGATGGTTCCTATAACAATGAAGGAAGTATTAATTTGGCTGGTGATGTGGTCAATTCTTCCTCTAACAAAATGTTCGATAATACGGCAGGAACCATTGAATTGTTGGCGCAGCACGACCAGTTTATCAAAGGAAACGATGTGGATTTTCACGCTGTCAAACTCTCGGGAACTGGTGTCAAAAATGTCAATGTCGATGCGGAAATTTACGGAACGCTGGATTTAACTGATAGGGAATTTGCGACTGGTATTAACACCCTGACTATAAAAAATACCGAACCTAACTCTATTGAGCGGACTGAGGGTTTTGTCAGCAGCGAAGAAGGTGGGAGCCTTGTACTTGAAATGAACAATACGGCTTCATATTTGTTCCCCGTAGGCTCCAGTAAAGGAACACAAAAGTACAGACCAGTTGAAATTAGCCCATCTACAACAAACTCTCAAAGCTATTCGGTGAGGTTTGCAGACAACGATCCGGCCTCAGATGGGTTGAGTACAAATGCAACCGTTAATTTGGTAGAAAACATCAATAATCAAGGGTATTATAACATAGAAAGAGTTACAGGAAGTGATCCGGTTACTGTTGTTGCCTTTTATGACCAAGTACAAGATGGTAACTTTAACAACCTTGCCGTATGGGATGGTAGCCAATGGCAACGGACAATCTCAGCTACCAGTAGGATTTCCTCCATAGAAAGTTTCATTAAAATCAGTAACTATGATAATTTTACAAATACTGATTTTGCACTTTACTTCAGGGGATTAACAACTGAGGATATCATTATTACGGATGAATCACCTACAACCCAAGGAGCTTTTGCCCTAAGTATAACTGGGGGCATGCCCCCTTACATTACTAATATAGAAGGAGAACCTGCCTTTCCTTCCGAGCAGCAATTTGAAACGGAGAAACTGAATTTCAGCCAGATAGATTTTACAGAGATGGGGCTCCCTGATCCCGATATAGCATCGCTGACCTATCACCAGTTTGCAGGAGCTGTATTTACCCCAATCAGGGAAAACTTGATTTCAGATGATTATAACGTAACGTTGATTGACTCCCTTGGGGATACCGTGAAAATAACTCTGTCTGTTGGCAATGAAATCCAATGGCACAGCCAATCTGGTGTTACTGTGACTGAAAACACTGTAACCAAAACCGCAGCAGGTAACGGGTGGGATGACGGAACGGTAACGACTGTTAATTTTTCCGAACCGGGGGAGGATGGTTCGCTGAGTTTCCAGCTTGATCAGGTCAATTCCTTGCAAGCAGCTGGTTTCAAAGATATCAGCACTCCGCTGCTGCCCGGGTATGATGACTTGGATTTTGCTTTTGTCATAGATCAGGACCAAATCCGAATTTGGGAAAACAACACCTTAAGTACGCCCATTAGCACTTACAAGGAAGGGGATGTTTTAACCCTCGCAAGGCAAGGTAGTGATGTCATCTTTAGGCAAAACAAACAGGTACTTCAAACTTCCACATCTCAGGACAAAACATATCAGGTAAAGTTTCCGATTTATACTTCTGGCGCTCAGTTCAAAAGAATCAAAGTAAAGAGAAAATATTTTTGGCCCAGATGTAAAGTTGTTTCAGTAATACACTCTTATTGTGAACAGCCCACCGGAATTGTTGATATACAAATAGCGGCCAACCCATTGATATTTTTCAACTTTAGTTATGCGTGGCATGACCAATCGGGAACATTAGTAGCTACTACACAAGACCTCAATAATGTATCTGCAGGAACATATACAGTGAATATTACTTATCAAACAATTTTATCTACATCTGTATCTCTCACCAAAACGGTAACTATTCTAAACAAAATTGATTGGGAGAATGTAGCCAATGCTTCATTGCTTTCAATCCCAGATAATAATTCTATTCAGAAAACCACCACAGGTGTACTCCCTCCTTCCAAAGCTGAATCCATGAATCGTTTGTTATCAGGAGATGATGGCTCAATATCTTTTACCGTAAATAATCAGTTTAATTTTTATGCTGTAGTATTCGGTTTCCAGGATCCTGCCACAAAATTCTTTACCGAATTCATCTATTCTATAGGATTCCCTTCTTCAACGGCCAACGTGGTATATACTTATCAAAATAATCAGTTTAAAGGACTTCACGGGGCTTATAACGGAGATAGAATTAAAATTTCAAGGAAAACTACCGGCAGTAGCACAGCAATTATTTTCAAACGAAATAACAACACCTTACAGAGCATTCCCGTTTCTACTAACGCCCAAAAATTACAGGCAGGAACGGTCTTAGTTTTCGATAATGGGGCAACTGTTTTTGATGCGGCAGCAGATTTCTGCAATTTGGAATTTCCGCTCGTCACCTCTTATTCTGTATTAGATAAAAAAATACAAGGCGGATATTTTTTGACCAAACAAGGAAGATTATTTTTCAAACATGACGGGGAATACAATTCAGGCACACTGAATTACAAAGTGTTTGGTAATAATTCTCAAACACCACTTTTTTCCACTAGCGGTTCATCACCAATAAGCAATACTGCAAAAAACTTAGGAGACAATCGTTATGAGCTCAATTTTCACAATGTCTTAAATGCAGGTGTATATACATTATTGATGGAAAATGAAAAGCAAGAAACACACAAGCTCAGGTTTAGAAAACTATGGTAACATGAGAATATACGTAATGATGGGATTAGGTTTTTGCATATTGGCCGGGCTTCAGGTTTACTTACACCTGAATCAACCCAAAGTTGCCTATCTTAAAACCAATGAGTTGTATGACGGGTTTGAATTAAGCAAAGAACTCGACAATAAATATATGGTAACTCAAACGGCCAGAAAAGAGCTGTTAGATAGTTTAAAGATACGGCTGCAAGTATTGAGCAGAGAAATCGAAATCAACCAAATAAAGCAAGGGGAGGAGATTAAACGTTTTCAGGTCTTGAGAGAAGAATACTATTTGAAGGAACAACAATTTTCAGAAGACAACAAAGCGCTGATGCAGCAATATAACAATCAGATTTTGAACCAATTGAACCAATACGTCCAGGAATACGGAGAAAAATATAATTATCAGTTCATCTTGGGAGCCTCCGGAAGCGGAAGTTTAATGTATGCTAACGAACAGGATAATGTTACCAAAGAAGTTTTGAAATACGCCAATGAAAGGTATGATGGCATGGGTAATTAGCTTAATAGTGCTAATGATAGGATTGGAAAGCTGCGGAAAAAAACAGTTAAAACCAATGCAGTACATCAATTATGTTGAGAATGATAACAACGGGCTAAAAGTGGTTAGAAAAATGGGGGATTACGTTTTAACAGCTCAATATGAACCTTACAAATACCTGGCTTTAAAAGAACTGAAAAAAACTAATATGACGTTGCCAGAAATCAACGAAAAGGTTAATCAGATGGGAAGTTTACAATATTTTACTGTTAAAATGAGCCATCGTGATGGAGGAGATTTCATGAAGAGAAATGCCGCGCATGGCCAATACAATAAAAAAGTGCAGTATTTATCTTTTGGAATAAAAAATGATTTCAAATTGCTTTACGATATGGATACCTTGGAATGTGTATTGCATCATTTTGAACGCACTTATGGAGTATCTCCTTACGTAACATTTGTGCTTGGATTTGGTAACGATAGTGGTAGCCGGAAAAGTGATTCAAGAGACCTAAAAGGCAACTTGGTTTTGATATATGACGACCAATTATTGGGAATTGGACCGATACGGTTTTCGGTAAAAAAAGAGGCCATCGAAGGTATGCCCGAACTAATGCTCAACTGATGCTGCAGAAGATACATAAAAGTAAATGGACAAAAGCTCTTGCTGTTTATATAGGGATGAGCTTTCTCACACAATTGTGTTTCCCCCCCGATGTGTTGGCACTTACCGGTGGTCCCAGCCAACCCGAAGTGCAGAGCTTTGAGCCGGTTGGTACTTCCGAAATGGTTGAGTTATCTTCCGGTGATTTTGTTTACAACATCCCGCTTTTAGATGTGGGCGGCTACCCTGTAAATCTGAGTTACCACGCGGGAATTGGGATGGACCAGGAGGCCTCGTGGGTGGGGCTGGGATGGAACATCAACCCCGGTGTCATCAGCCGCTTCATGAGGGGACTGCCCGATGACTTTGATGGCAGCAAAGGAGATGAATTGACCAAACAACTGCATTTCAAGCCCAACAGAACCTTTGGAATAAGGTCAGGAATGGGAGTGGAAATTGGCGGATTGTCTGGAGGTATCAATTTTGGATGGGGCATTTTCTATAACAACTACAAAGGTTTGGGATTTGAGCAATCCTTTGGGTTGGGGGTCAGCGTTACCGGTACTCCTTTAACACTGGGCTTGGGTTTAAAATCCAACAGCCAGGAAGGGCTTGATATAAGACCTGATATTGGGCTGAGCGCAGAAGTTTCCTTTAGTGATAATTTCAATGCAAATATAGGGATTGGCGTAGGTGCGGCATACAATTCAAGAGAAGGATTGCGGGCGTTGACTTTTGAAGCATCATATTCGGATACGTATATGAAAGCGTATACAGGAGGATATGGGGGAGGGGGAGTAGGTTTCTCCACTTACGTTCCTATAGGTACCCGTTCATGGATACCTCAAGTGCTCCACCCGCGACTCATGGCTGGTGCAGATTTTCGCTTCACCATGGGCGGAGAATTTTTCGGCTTCAACCCTAACTATTCCATTAACGGTTATTTCTCCACTCAGGAGATCTTGTTTCCGGAGCAAAAATTACCTGCCTTTGGCTATCTCTATGCCCACAAGGCAGCAGGAAATCCCAAAGCCGTGCATGACTTCAACCGTGAGAAAGACGGTATTTTCCATACCTCCACACCCAATCTACCCGTTACTAATTTTACCTATGACCTTTATTCTGTAACGGGCCAAGGTATAGGCTCCATATACAGACCACACCGAAGCGATGTGGGCATCTTGCATGACAATGCCAATTTTGACATAAGCACCGGCTTCAATTCTTCGGGGGAGCTGGGATTAGGTAACGCCACCCATGTAGGGGTCAATGTTGACATCAATTTTGCATTTAACACTTCCGGCAAATGGACAGCAGACAACGTGGTCAATGAGCTTCTCGATTTCAAAGGAACAGGCAGTGATGAATATTACGAACCGTTTTACTTTAAACGGGCAGGAGAACGCTCGGTCAATACTTTAAAAGGAGATGCCTTTGACAAGGCCATAGGAGATGAATCACTCCTGCAATTAGATTTAAACGTCATTCAAAAAACGCGGGTGGCTACTGATGTTTTTTTTAACAACCAAACGTTATCTGTTAACAATACCAGCTATCGCACGGACAGAAAAAGAAGAAACGAAAGTTTTTCGTTTCTTACTGCAGAGGAAGCTGCTGTAAATGGCTTGGATAATAAGGTTAGGGTACATACAATCAACGATCATGATTATACCGATGGTGAATATAACCTGGCATCCTCCTCTATTATCGATAAGGATGAGCTCAGTGGAGTAAAACCCCATCATACATCAGAAATAACCGTGCTGAGAGAGGACGGTGCGCGTTATGTGTACGGCTTACCTGCCTATAACAAAGTGCAGAAGGAAGTAACCTTTAATATTTCCCAATTTAGATTTGATGAAAGCAAATATACCGACAACGCTTTTCCAAATTGTTCAACTGGGCTTGTAGAATACACTCCTCTTTTTGATAATAACCCTGAGGAAAATAAGCGAGGAGTTGACGAATACTATGAAAGCAAAGAACTTCCCCCCTATGCCCATTCCTATATGCTTACCGCTGTTATCTCCCCTGATTATGTAGATAACGATGGGGTAAAGGGTCCCTCTCCGGGAGATTTGGGCACCTACACTAAATTCAACTATTCGCGTGTAGAGGATTACCACTGGCGTGTTCCTGTGGAAAAAAACCACGCCAGTTACAACAAGGGCTTTAAGTCAGACTTCGTAGATGACAAAGCCAGCTACCTCTACGGCAAAAAAGACGTGTGGTACCTGCATTCCATTGAAACCAAAAACTATGTAGCGGAATTTATTTTGGGTAACGACCGTAAGGATGGCCGTGGAGTTGGAAATGACATTGCTGATAACGAAGAAAACGGAGGTATATCTACAGGAAAACATTCACAAAAACTGGATGAAATACGCTTGTTTGCTCGTCAGGATAAAATCCAAAACGGCCCCAATGCCAAGCCTTTAAAAGTGGTTCACTTCGTATATGATTATTCTTTATGTAAGGGCGTCCCTAACAACCCAGCGGTGAATAGCGGAACTACGAGTACAAACCAAGGAGGGAAACTGACCTTGAAAAAGGTGTTTTTTACTTATGAAAAATCCGAAAAAGGCCGGCTCAATCCTTATGTTTTCCATTATGCAGATCCTGATCACAACCTTACTACAAATAATACGGAGGAGAAATACAACCCTGATTACAGTTTAACAGCCTACGACCGCTGGGGTAATTACAAAGAAAACACCGCCATTGACACCGATTGCGACAACCTATTGTTGGCTCCGCCCAATAATGAATTCCCCTATGTGGATCAGGACAAAAGCAACACTGACGTGTATGCCAGTGCATGGAACCTGCATACCATCGAGTTGCCCTCAGGTGGTATTTTAAAAATAGATTACGAATCTGATGACTACGCTTATGTACAAAACAAGCAGGCCATGCACATGTTTAAAGTGTTGGGGTTTAAAAGGCTTCCTGTTCCAAATGAAAGTTTAAAACAACAACTCTATGCACAAACAGGCGCGTTCAACTTTGAAAGTTACAATTTCATGTGTGTTGATTTGGGAGAGGGGGCTAAAGACCAAAATGATTTCCTGAATAATTACCTTGGCAATATAAAGAACATCTACTTTAAATGCATGATACGGGTGGGATTGGGTGAAGAAGACTATGATTATGTTCCCGGGTATGCCGAAATTGAAAATGCAAACATTGACCTCTTCTCGCAAGACGATGTTACAGGAAGGTATAAACAAGCATTTATCCAGCTCAAAGAGGTCTGTATCAATGATAAAGATATAGATGAATCCAACTGTGCAAGAGTAAATCCCATTTCCAAAGCCTCTTGGCAGATGGCTCGCACTTACCTCAATAAATTGATTTTCCCTGGCTCCGAGCCAAATACGACATCTTACAAGGCGCTGGCAGGAATGTTTACATTCATCACTGATATGCAGGTGGTTTTTTTGGGGATTAATCGGACCCTACGCAGAAAATCGGCCGGAATGGATGTACAAACAGCCCGTTCCTGGGTACGCTTGCACAATCCCAACTACAAAAAATTAGGTGGCGGTTGCCGGGTAGCTAAAATCAGCATCGATGATACTTGGGATCCAATAGGGGCAAATGAAAACAGTTTTGATTACGGACAAGAATATGATTACACTACCCGCATAACACTTCCTGCCGGAAATACAAAGACCATCAGTTCCGGAGTGGCCTCTTATGAGCCGCTGCTCGGTGGTGAAGAAAACCCGTTCAGAAGGCCCGTTCCATATTCAGTAAAAAGGGTGTTTTACAACAACGATGAACTATTCCAGGAAGAACCCTTCGGGGAGAATCTGTTGCCTTCCGGATCAGTTGTTTACAGCAAGGTAACGGTCAGAAACCTGCAAAGAAAGGATGCAAGCACGGGCAAACTCATTGTCAAAAAACACGCTACAGGAAGAACCGAATACGAGTTTTTTACTGCAAAGGACTTTCCCTACACCTTCTCGCGGACAGGAGCGAAAAAAGAACCCATCAAACCCAAGCTCATCAACCGGATATTCAATATCAAACAAAAATTTCACCTCACCGCCTCACAAGGTTACCTCGTCCGCCTCAACGACATGCATGGCAAGCCCAAATCAGTGTTTGTATTTGGCGAAGACCAGGATGACAGTTACATATCGGGCATTGAATACAGCTACAGCGATAAAGGAAAAAATTTAGACAATGAAGTGAAAGTTTACGACCACAAAAAAAATGAGACAAGTAATAAGATCATGGCAAGGGACATTGATTTGATTATGGACATGCGCGAGCACCATTCCACAAATATTGGCATACAGATTCAGACCAACGTGGATTGGTCGCAGGCGGGTGCCTTTCCTATCATTATCCCTTCGGTCTTTGTAAAAGAATCCAGTGGCGAACACCTATTCCGCTCTGTCGTAGCCACCAAAGTCATTCAGGAATACGGCATTTTGGAAAGCGTTACGGTGTATGACCAAAATTCTAAAGTCACGACTAAAAACCTGCTTTATGATGAAGAAACAGGAGATGTGCTGCTGACCGAAACTATTAACGAGTATCGGGACCGCGTCTATGATTTTACCTATCCCGCGCATTGGACTTATGACAAGATGGGGTTGGCTTATCAAAATATTAATATTGAAGTAGAGGGGGCAGTGAATGCCTCAGGTGAAGTGATTAAAAAGGAATTCTTTTCGCCTGGAGATGAAGTAATGGTAACTACTCCAAGCGGTTTTATTAAAAGTGCTAAGTTTTGGGTTATTGAACGTGAAAGCGATGGAAAATACTTCTTGGTGGATAATGAAGGCAAACTTCCCACAACAGATTTAAGTGGCAATAAGTTCAAAGTAATCCGTTCGGGCCGAAGAAACCAGCAAACCACGCCTATTGGTTCACTTACATCGCTAAGTAGTCCAGTCAGCGGAGGCTCCTTTGGAACTTTGGATGAAGTGCTCAATGCCAATGCTATTGAATTTTCTGACAAGTGGCAGATGTCTTGTGGTGGTCAAAAAATTATAGCCGGAAATTGTAGTTGTAACCAGACCAATGAATTATCCCTATTCCAATCCTTTATTAATGACTTGGCAACAAATGGAGATTTAGTTCATCCTTTTGGTTTCTTAATGACTCCTTCCAATTATCCAAATTTCACAAATTCAGATTTGAATTTTGACAAACCAAATCCAGGCAGTTATGGCACTAACCTGGAGAAATTTCAATTGGCATATTCCGGTAAGGACATCAACCGCCAAGTGTTTATCAAGAAGAGTGCCGATCAAGGATTTGCCCTTTTTACCTCGGTTAGTCAAAATGGAGTAGAATCATTCTCACTGGTAAAAACCGACCATAACGGAAGAATCGAATGGGCAAATACTTATCCTACAAATAAAGATGTAAAAGCAAAAGCATTTGAATTAAATGAAGATGGAGGATATACGATGCTGGGTGATGTCGGGCAAGGTTTAGCTCTTATACTCATGAAGGTTGATGCATCTGGAAATGTATTGTGGTCAAAATATATTGATAACTCTGAATTTGGAACAGCTATTAAAGCCAATGATATTATACGAACAACTAATGATTATGGCCATTCACCGGGTTATACGTTGCTGGGTACTGTTATCTTTAATAACAGCATTTTCATCAAAAAAATAGATTTGTCTGGAAACGATGTATGGACTACAATCCTGAATAAAGGAATCTTTGATCAATCAGGCACTTCCATAGATATTATCAGATCCAATACAACTGCTGAGCAAGGATTTATTATTGGAAGCACATGTAGTATAAATTTTTCTAACACTGATGCCACTGCTATCGCAGATATAGTGCTTACAAGGGTAGGAACTGCGGGGAATTCTTTGGGTAGTACATTGTATGGCAGACAAGGCAGTGGAAAGCACGACAAAAACCCTCACGTTATCAGTATTCCCTCAACGGCTGGAGGAGGATTCCTTATCGCGGCCACAACCTATATTCACGCCCAGGGCAACAAAGACATCATGGTATTTAAAACTGATAACGCAGGTAACGTTACTGATTTTGAAGGAATTATTGATCTCGTTGGCGATGATGTAGTCAACGATGTAATTTATGATGAAAATGGCGGCATGTTGATTGTTGGAAATTTTAAACCCTCAAACCTTTCTAACCTATTCATGATGAATGTTACCTCTTCTGGAGGTATCAATTGGGTAAAAGGATTTGAAGGGCATGGAGATACATATGGTAACAATGCCGTCCTTATCAACACCAATGCCAGCAGCGGAGGTTTTGCCACAGCCGGCAGAACAGTTCAAGGCACTATAGGCGATATTTTTCTTATTCGTTCTGACATCAGTGGAATTGCAGGTGGTTGTCTCGAAACAGATTATAACAGAACAATAAATACCGAGTCATTGTTTCTAGGCTCATTTGGCCAATTTGAAAGTTCTCTTGCAGTACAAACTTTTGCTAATAATTCTCATGTCAAAACCCACACAAATCTCAATAAAGATGTTTTGTGTTGTAGCAGCAATGACTTAACAGCAACCATTAATATGGCTCATCATCCTCCTTGTGGGTTTTCACTACATCATCCAAACATTGCTTCATTCTGTTTCTCAGACATAGTAGGCATATCAAATCTTGCACCTGTGCCAAATCAGTTTACGTGCTCTGATGTTTTTGATTTTACCTGCACTGCACAGTTGACTTCAGGCCTTACGGTAACACTAAACGGAACGAATACATGCTGGCCATTTGCAAACTGTACTGGAGTTCCTGACCAAATTACTCAATGTGGCCTCATACCCGGAGACATAATCAACCCATACTACCAAGGCATTCGCGGCAACTGGCGGCCTAAGAAAGCTCACCTCTATCACGACTTGCGGGAACAGGCCTCTGCACAGGCAGACATTAGCACGGACGGTAGATTTAATGAAGCATCAGATCAGCCGGTTCCTTTCTGGGGATACGACACCGGCACAGAGCAATGGCTGCCAATACATAACACAGACCATCCAAACAACAGTTCATCATTGGTAAACAACTGGATTCTTACTTCGGAAATCACCAAAACCGACCCGTTTGGCAATGAACTCGAAAACAAGGACGCCATCGAACGGTTCTCTGCCGGTTTGTATGGCTACAACAACACGCTGATAACCGCAGTTGCCTCAAATGCCAGGCACACCAATGTTGGTTTCGACAATTTTGAGGATTACGACTACTTCTCAGGAGATTGCGACAATAGCCACTTTTCTTTCCTTCTGTACAAATCAAAGCGTGACCTCAATTTTGCCCATACCGGCAGGTTCAGCTTAAAGTTAACACCCGGCCAAAGCGCATCGGTAAACAAACCCGTTGGTGGTAATGATTGCGAAAGAGCACAGGATAATGCTCCTTACACTCTAAAGGATTGTGATTGTGCGGGCGTCTTTTCGCCTGAAGCAGGCAAAAAGTATATMCTGGGCCTTTGGGTAAGAGCCTCTGAAACAGGAGCTATCGGATATCCTGCGATTGGGGCGGCTGTTGCTGTGGATGCTACAACCATTGCWCCTGTCTCAGAGCAACGTTCCAATGTCATTGACGGCTGGCAACGCATTGAATACCTTTTTGAAATTCCCTCTTCAGCAGGCACTTCGGTTGWAGTATCACTTCAAAACAGCAGCGCGTTTGACGCCTATTTCGATGATGTTCGCATACATGAGTTTGACGGGGTGATGAAATCCTTTGTCTATGACCCGATTTCACTGCGGCTGTGGGCAGAATTGGACGACCGCAACTTCGCCACCTTTTATGAATACGATGAGGAGGGCATGTTGGTGCGGGTGAAGAAAGAAACCGAAAGAGGCATATTTACCATTCAGGAAACCAGAAGCAGCAACAAGAAGCAATGAGAAYAATACGAAACATAGCTTTTATGGTATTCTGGCTGTTCGGCTTTGCAGCACATGCACAAAATGTGAAAGATGATTTGGAAAAAATCAGCGAGGCCTACGACAACGCCAAACAGTTGCAGATGAATGTGGAATATGCAGTTTATCTTGATGACCAACAGCAGCCCTACCAAACAGAAAACAGTGTTGTTAAAAAACAAGGAGACAATATTTATTCCAGTTATTTTAACATGGAAATTATTAAGAATAAAAAATATGTAGTTGTGGCAGACCACACAAGTAAGCTCATCATGCTTGATTACTACCACAAGCCCAAAAAGAAAGACGTGCTGCTCATTGATCTGGACTCGCTGTTAAAGCTGTACTCTGATGTGCGCTATTTCGAGCCGGAAGACAAGAAGCTGAAGGGCTGTGTTTTCGAGTTCCATGATGCGTGGCCTTACAAGCAGATGCGTATCTATTTTGACAAACAAACCTATCTGATGAGCCGTGTTGAGGGACAACTGAGGCGCCCCGAAGAAGTAGACAATAAAATACACGCGGTGCGCAGTTCAGTCGTCTATACCAATGTAAAAACCAACGTGGAATTCCCTTCATGGACATTCGAAGAAACAAGATTTCTGAGCAAAAAAAACGGCCAGTTTATGCTTGCTGAAAAATACCGGGACTACCAATTAATTAACCACGTCAACCCCATTAATCAGTGAATCAGCGGGTCAGGACATATCAGCTTTTGCTCGTTTTAGCAGCGCTTACTGCAATGCAGCAACTTTATGGCGCTGTGGAGGTAACCAATGCCCATTACGTTGGTGACGCTGACATTTATGTGGGCAACGTGCTTACAATAGAAGATGATAAGTACCCCTTTATGGTAGCCAACTCGCTTTGGCCGCAGGACTTTACCAATCACCGCATTACCAACCGCATCATTTTGGGTATTGACGAAACCAGCGACATTTTCTCTTCCATCTCCTATACCGTTGAGGTAGAATTAGAAATTCGTTATTTCCCGGAGAACCAACTGGCCACACCTGTCTCATTGCCCAACCAAACTCTTACGGTAACATACAACCCTGCCAGAGGCACCAGTTACCAGGACAGGGATATATTCGTTTTTACGGGAGGACACAAAGTAGAAATAACAGTAGTGAGTGTAGAGAATGGTAGTGGCACGTCAATAAATCCAACGGACAACATCTTCATTGATTTGGAAGTAAATGCCGAACGGTATTACGCTTTTGACCCGATGTTTGTTCCTGACCCAAACGGTTTTGTCTTTACGCAAAAATCCTCCACCGAGTTGGAGGTAAGTATGGACTTTATTGACGGGGCTGAAGAATATGATTTGGAGTGGACATTCATTAACAGCTACACCGGCACTTTACAGGAATACAACTTTACTCATAACGCCACTCGCGTGAAGACAACCGAAACCTCATATATTGTTCCTATGGTATATGAACAGGGAAAACTATTGTTTCGCGTAAGGGGCGTTGGCAGGGGAGGCGTCAATTTTGACAAGCCCATCGAGGGCAAGTGGTCCACAGACAGTTACGGGGAGATAGGGCCGGTCAGCAATGCCCCTTCAGCCACTGTTTTTACCACAATATCCGGAGGGCATTTAAGCGATGATCTCAATTGGAAGTATAGCGCCACCTACATTGAAGAAGGAAAACGCAATACAACAGTCAGTTATTTTGACGGCTCATTGCGCTCACGCCAATCGGTGAGCAAACTCAATACCGAAGACAAGACCATTGCCAGTTCGGTGCTTTACGACCACCAGGGAAGGCCGGCCATACAAGTGCTGCCCACTCCTTTGACCGCTACCAATTTAAGATACAATAAAAACCTGAACATCAGTTTGATCACCAACCAGTCTTATGACCGGCTGGATTTTGACATCGAAGACCTATCCTCTTCCGCTGCTTGCAGCAGTGTGCTCAGCGGCATGGCTTCGTTTGACATTGACGGGCTTGTTACAGGCGCTGCCAACTATTATTCTCCCGATAATCCCGATCAGGAAGGCGCACAGGCCTTTTTGCCCGATGCACAGGGATTTCCGTTCATGCAGGTGGAATACACTCCCGACCTCACCGGCCGTATCAGCAGGCAGGGAGGCGTAGGGCCCGACCACCAGTTGGGAGGCAACCTTGAAATTCGTTACCACTACGGCCAGCCCGAGCAGGAAGAATTGGACATGCTTTTTGGCTCTGAAGTCGGCTTTGCATCCCATTACAAAAAAAACATCATGGTTGACCCTAACGGGCAAATCAGCACTTCCTACATTGATTTGCACGACCGGGTTGTCGCCACTTCATTGGCCGGGCCGACACCAACCTCACCGGCCAACCTGGAAGAATTACTTTCCAACAACGCCCCCGTAATCATGACCAGCGACCTGACTCAACATACCAATACAGAAACCAATGCTTACAATGTGAATCATCCCATTATGGTCACCAGCCCGGGCACTTACAAATTCACCTATGATTTCACCACCGAGACTTTTCAGGACGCCTGTATCCCATCAAATATTTGCTTTGACTGCATCTATGAAGTGGAGATGAGCATCAAGAACGAGTGTGGCGAAGAGATGCTGCCTGATGTCACCGGGGACGGATTGGGCGACCCCATCAACGAACTAGTGGGCAACGTCAATCCTTTCGATATCACATGCGATGGGCCTGTTACTTTTTCACTCACCCCTTCGCCCCTGCAAATTGACTTTACCGAAGTGGGAAATTACCAGTTGCACAAGACCCTGCGGGTTAGCGACCTGCCGATTGAGTTTTATAGTGAGCAGTACATCGAGAACAACACCTGCAGCCTTACCTTTCAGGATTTTCTCGATCAGGAGATGGCAGCCATTGATTTTTCCGGCTGCAACATTGACCCTTGCGAGCACCAGTGCCTGCTGGAATTGGGAACCTTACAGCAATTTCTTGATGGCGGGGGATCGCAAACCGATTACGAAGCGCTATTCGATGCATGCCAGAATGATTGCAACACGGCCATTAACGACCCCTGCGAGCAGGCCAAACTCATGCTTTTGGCCGATTTGATGCCCAGTGGTCAGTATGCCAAGTATGAATTCACGGGAGGGACGATATCCACGACAGATTTGTTTTCTATTTTCAACTTTGCGAGCCGCCTCACTACCCACTCTTCGGCATCGGGAGCGGCCAACCCTCCGTGGGAGCACCCCATTACCCCTTACAAAGACCCTGATGGCATCCCTGCCATGGTGCTGTTTAACGGAGTGTTGACTCTGCCTGAAGATTTGCCTGTTTTAGAATTTATCACCAACTTCAAGCCCTCCTGGGCGGAATCGCTGTTGGAGTATCACCCCGAATACTGCTATTACCAGTTCTGCATTGACAACCAGGCCAGTTTTGACTACATGGAAGACATGGTGAACACGCAGAGCTACGATGAGGCCTGCGACAAGGGCTTCCTCAACCCCTTGGGGGAAACGGGCTTTCCCATTCCCGGCACGGTACTTAATAATTGCGTTAATTATAATTGCACTACCACAACAACTTCCGACCCCTATTTCTGCACCGGGCCGGGCACCGACCCTCCGGACCAAATTTCTCAAATCATCGATTTTGTAAATACCTACAACAGCAGCGACTTTAGCGTATGGCAATTGGTCTCTTTTTTAGTACACTGTTCAGATGCTGTTACTACTTCCTTTCCTGCTTCTGCAAATGACATTACCACTTGTGCCTCCAACAACCTCTTTGGCACCAACGACTGTACGAAAGACATCGAGTGGCAAACGTTCAGAGCGCTTTACCTCGGCAAGCGCCTGCAACTGATGGAAAACAAGCGCAACGAATTTGCCGTGGAATCCGGCTGCTACAATGGGTGCATTGGCGTTACCAGTAGTGATTTTATCACTTCTCTTTCTGATCATAAATTCCCCGGGTGCGGAGATTTTACTTGTTATACCTGCATTGACCATACCCCCAATTGCCCACCATCGAGCAACAGTAATTACAAACCCAGCCATGACTTCAACCAACTCAACCAACTGTGTCATGCCTTTGGTTCAGACCAAAACATCGCCTTGCTTGAAAACAAACAAAAACGCTTCCCCACCCTCGAGCAGGCGCTGGGCATGGATGTGTTTGACTTAACCAACGCCACTGCTGACATTACCTCCCTGCAAAACCAAATGACCACCTTACTGTATCCACCCAGCAGCAGCACCTTGGATGACCCGGCCTTATTTGACGGCTCGGCCTGCCAGCTCACCTGCGAGGGTTATGCCGATGCGTGGCTCAATGCACTGGTCGGCTGCGCCTCGAACCCTGCCGTATGGGAGGCTGACAATTCGCCTTATGATGAAATAAGGGCCGGACTTATTGAAATTTGCACGGAAGGGTGCGACCACAATCACCCTTTGGGCGCGACCACATGTACTACTTCTGTGGTGATTGATGGAGTATCCATGACTTCCTTTGATGACGTACTGCAACATTTTTTAGGAGGAGGAGGTTACGAAACCAACACCTGCAACGTCTTTCTGATTACCGCACCCGGCCCATTTGACGCCAGCAGCCCTACGGGAATATTCCCAATCATGGACGATTGCGCCTGCGACAAGATACTGCAAAACCGCTATGACTTTGACAATGCCGCAGCGAGCACGTTGCCCGATGGGGTGGACTCGCCCGAAGACCTCTTTCTGCACACCTACGGAGTGCAGGTGAACAACCTTGCGGGCAAGGAGTGCCAGTGCAACGATGAATTCGGAGTGAGTGGCTCAGGCACCCCCTTCTGGTCACCGGGAGCTACCTGGAGTACAAACCAGATTAACAACGTACTGGACTTAGAAGAATTCATTGACGAAACCCTCACCTGCAAGCCCTGCATTGATTGCGAGCAGTTTCAAACGGCTTTTGCCGATTTTGAGGCCCGTTTTTCCGGAGTAGACGCAACCCCAGGCTTTGACAACATGCTCACCTCCTACCTCAACCAGCAATTCGGCTTTTCGCTTACCTTTATTGATTACGAGGACTTTTTTAACGCCTGCGAGGACTATGCCAATACCGGGCTAAACTGCCAACAATTACCGAAGAACGTGGCCGACCTGGAAACGTTTCTCCATGAGTTGGCACAAAACAGTTTTTTGGCCAACCCATCGTTTACCAACATCCCTGCGGGGTTTGACGAGCTCTACAAAAGCATCCTCTACCCGTGTAAGCCTCCTAAGGGAAGCGTAACCGGGCCTGTGGAATATACCATTATCATTAACAGCAGCACCACATTACTTGTAAACCTAAGCGACCACAGCTCTTGCACCTACGACTGCAACTTCGAGCTGCATTTTCCTGCGGGGGTAACACAGTTTGGTTTTGACGACATTACGGGCCTTGCCAACCTGCAACCCGACTTTACCAATGCCGTGGCCGGCAATGTCTTTGACTTTACCGTAGATGCTACCGTTCAACTTGCCGGAGGTGGAACAACCACGGTTACGCTCACCGGCACTTCCTGCCACCCGTTGGGCAACTGCTCATCCGGCACCCCGCCTTCCGATGTGACCGTACCCGAACTCTGCGATGATGAGCTGTTCACCGGTGTTGGAGTGAATGAAAACGACTGTGCCACCATGCTCATCGAGCAGGCGGAGTCCAACGCCCTTACGCTCTACGAGCAATACATCGAGATTGTGAAAGCGCAGTTTGAGGATGACTACATAAACGCCTGCATGCAGACCCAAGAGGACTTTGACATGGAGTACTTCCACCACGAATACCACTTCACGCTGTATTACTATGACCAAGCGGGCAACTTAGTGAAAACCATACCGCCCAAGGGCATATACGACCCCGCTACCATCACTGACAAACGCCTGAGCCAAGCCGATATTGACGCTACGGAGGCTAACCGCCTTGATGACATCGCTAACCCCACCCGCATTTACCCCAGCTACGGCTTTGAAACCACCTACAAATACAACACTTACAACCAGGTAGTGGAAACCACCTCGCCCGATGGAGGAACTACCCTGTTTTTCTACGACCGCGTGGGGCGGCTCGTGGTTTCGCAAAACGAAAAGCAACGCAGCTTCCCCGCTACCCAAAGCACCGACCCGGCCTATAGTTACACACTGTATGACGCCTTGGGGCGCATTGTAGAGGTAGGGGAAATAGTGCAAGCCGCAGCCATGACCCACACCATTGCCCGCGACCAAACCGCCTTAGACAGTTGGCTCGACACAGGCGCCAAACGCGAAGTTACCGGCACCAATTATGACAAACCGCTAAGCAGCGGCATTGCTGCCGAATTCGGCACGCTGGACGAACAAGACCTGAGAAAAAGAGTGGCTACCGTTACCTACGAGGCATTTTATGACAGCGACCCCACCGTATATGATCACGCCTCGCACTTTGAGTACGATGTACACGGCAATGTGAAGAAGCAAATAGAAGAAAACAGCGGCCTGAAACAACTTGAACAGGACTTTAAGAAAGTGGCCTACGATTACGACCTCATTAGCGGCAATGTGAACGAGGTGCACTACCAGCAGGGAGAAGTCGATGAGATGAACCACCGATACTGCTACGATGCCGACAACCGCCTCAACGAAGTGTTCACCAGCACAGATGGGATAATATGGGACAAAGACGGGGACTACAAATACTACGACCACGGCCCTGTGGAGCGCATGGAATGCGGAGAGCAAAAAGTGCAGGGCTGCGACTACGCCTACACCATACACGGCTGGCTCAAAGCCGTGAATGCCACCACGCTGGACCCCACCCGTGACATGGGCAAAGACGGGGCGGCCGGCAACGGATACATCAGCTCCGAAAACGACCTGCACGCCTTTGTGGGCAGAGACGCTTACGGTTACTCGCTGGGCTACTATGGCGGGGACTACAGCCCCATAAAAGCAGGCAGCTTTTTAGCTGCCGTAAATACCGGCACCGACTACAAAAACGCTATAAATGATTTGTTTAACGGCAACATCACCTCGATGATTACCGCACTGACCGACCCCCTTGGCAATAAGCTGCCTGTGCATGGAAATGCCTACCTTTACGATCAATTGAACCGCCTCAAAGAAATGAACGTGTTTAGGGATGCGGGCGGAAAAACAGTAGCCTCCGGCAACAATTTTAATAACGCAGTGAACAACCTCGACTACTTTGTGCACCTGGACTATGACGCCAACGGCAACATACAGGGCTTGCAGCGCAACGCCAGCACCCTCACCAGCCAGGGCTTTTTAGCGATGGACAACCTGGAATACCACTACCTGAGCGGCAACAACCAATTGGAGTTTGTTACTGAGGTGGACAACACCATTGACGGCAACTATGCGGTGGACATTGACGACCAAACGGCAGGCAACTACCAATACGATGACATAGGCCAACTCATACATGACGAAGCCGAGGAGATTGACATCATTGACTGGCGGGTGGACAAGAAGGTGCGCAGCATTACCCGCAAAGCAGGCAGCATAAAGCCCGATTTGGAATTTGCCTACGATGCTTTTGGGCGCAGGGTAATGAAAATAGAAAAGCCGAGAACAGGCGGAACGGCAGACAACCAAAGCAAGTGGAAATACACTTACTACGTATGTGATGCCAGCGGGAACGTGATGGCGACTTATGAGCGGCTGTTTGCGCCCGAAGGCGGAGGAAATTATGAAGAAACCTTTGACTTGAACGAAACGATGATTTACGGCAGCAGCCGCATGGGATTGCGGGACAGGGATGCTACGGTGGCTGTAATGAATTTCAATGCCGGTGCATTTGCTACAGGAAACCCCTTATTTAATATAACAGCCGACTCTGAAGTATTAACTTTGCTAAGCAAAAGCACAGAACGCTTTAGTAGAACAATGGGCAAAACACGGTACGAGTTAACCAACTATTTAGGTAATGTGAACGCGGTGGTCTCAGACAGAAAGATTGCCATAGAAGAAGCGGGCAGTACAGGGGTTATTGACTTTTATGAGGCAGATGTGTATAGTGCTTCTGATTATTTTCCATTTGGGATGGAAATGACTGGAAGGAATTTTGTTGGGGCAAGTGGGTATAGGTTTGGGTTTAATGGGATGGAAGGCGATGGGGAGTGGAGTGGCAGCGGAAACCACTACACTACGATGTTCAGGCAATATGACCCGCGGTTGGGGAAATGGCTCACAAGAGATCCGGTTAATTACCCGTGGCAAAGCACTTATGCTGCTTTTAATAATAATCCTATTGTGTTTAATGATCCGTTAGGGYTGGAGGGTGGAAAAAACAAGACCCCAAAGGCAGGCAAAAAGAACCCGAAMTATGCGAAATGGAAAAAGAGGAAAACAGGTGGGGGAAACGGTGGGGGTACAGGCTCAACAAAAGAAAGCCCTGAACCTGCGAGGCCCCAACCTCAAGATGGATGGGATACGGAAACCATTATAGATTATTACAGCACACTTTTTGATTATTACAAGAACCAGATTTATGTGTGGGCGGAAGAACATACCACAAGTGGGGATAAGGAGAATTTGAACATTGGAGACAGAGGAGGAGATATGATTGTTGGAGATAAGGGACAGGTAAATCCTGAAGATGCCTTTAAAGGGTCTCCAACAGGCCAGACAAGTGACAAACTTCCTGGAGTGACTACCCAAAAGATGTCATGGCGGCCAGTACGTGGTATAGACGATAAGGATGATTGGTTTGATAAAGACGGGGCCTATGGGGAAGTTCTTCAAATGGCTRTGGAAGCGGCAGATGACTTCTTAGATGCGATAGGTGTTTACGATCCTAAACTGGATAATGGGGATGAGAAAGATATTAAGCAACAGGTTGAGCAAAATGCTCATAATAATAGTTCATTTGAAGAGGTAGTAGTTCCAGATCAGGAGGGAGATTCTGCTACATATTATTTTTATGATAAAAAGCACGATATGCTTGATTCTTTAAGAATAGGGGGATCTGGAAAAAGAAAATATTTTAATGATTACAAAATACCAAAATCAAATAAAAGACCAAATTAGTCGGCCATCTGTTTATGAAATCTTCAAGATTTATTTTATATATTTTAACAACTTCACTACTGTTCGCTAGCAATTCCTGTAACAGAGAATTTGAAGAGATTAAAGAGACATATTCTGACGGTAAACCAAAAGTTGTGTTGTTGTATAAAGATACACAAGAAAGGCATAATATTATTAAAGAAATTATCTATTATCCTGATGGAGATAAAAAATGTGAAACGCATTTTAGAAATGGAAAAGAAAACGGCAGGTACATCTGCTGGGACGAAAATGGACTTCTGGAAGAAAAAGGATCTTATAAAGATGGCTTAAGAGATGATTCCGTTTATGTATATCAAGATGAAAAACTAGTAAGAATTCGAATATATGAACAAGGCAAAGTAATCAAGCTAGTGTTATTTAGCCCAACAGGAAAAAAGATGGAATCTTCATTTAAAAATGGAGTGCAATATGGCAAAATGTATGGCTGGTATGAAACAGGGGAGCTCGAATTTGAAGTGGAAAGTTGGAATGGCCCTTGTATTGAATATCACAAAAATGGAAAGCGCAAGATTGTAGGTCAAGTAAAAGATGGCAGTGATGACGGCACCTGGCAATACTTTAACGAGCAAGGCACCCTCCTCAAAGAACTCACCTACGAAAAAGGGATGGCTGTAGACAGTGTGTTGTATGAGGTTGGCGCACCAAAATAATCGGTAATGTTCCAAAAATATTGATTTGAAAAATTCAGAATGTAACTATGAGAAAATGAGGTAAAAGAAAAAGAAAATATTTAGGCAAAAGGGCGACATCGGTAGTGGGTCAAACTATCACCTAACAATTTAAACCCCTTGAAAACACAGGAGAAACACCAAAGCCAACCCAAAGGAAACACCCGGTTTTCCCCATACTTTTCCTTTTCTGAAATAAAAAACGTTGAATACAGCGCACCGAAAGGCCTGATTTTCGTATAGGTAGGGTAGAATATCACCTAATTCCTGTCTTATGAAATGCAAATATTGTTCTTCCCGCTGCGTTCGAAAAGGATTTCAAAGAAACGGCACCCAAAAATACCAATGCAAACACTGCAAAAAATACCAGCAACGGGCTTACAAATACCAGGCATATCATTATCAAATTAGCCAATGGATAAAAGCCCTGCTAAAAGAAGGCAATGGGATTCTCAGCATTTCCCGTCTACTTGGAATTTCCAAATGTACCGTCAGCAAGCGAATACTTTTTCTTGCCACTCAAATCAAGCGTCCTGCCTTTATTCTCATGCACAAAGAATACGAAATGGATGAACTCAGGACTTACATCGGCAGAAAGACCAGACAATACTGGATTGCTTATGCCATCCAGAAAGATACAAGAGAAGTGATTGACTTTAAAGTAGGCAGACGAAATAAAAAGACCTTGGGAAAAGTCATTGATACCTTGCTTTTATCTCAAGCCAAGAAAATCTATACCGACAAGTGTCCACTTTATCTCAATTTGATTCCAAAAAAGTTGCATGTAAAACAAAAGCACAAAATCAATCACATCGAACGTAAAAACCTTAACCTACGAACCCATCTTAGACGGTTGCACCGAAAAACCATCTGCTATTCCAAGAGTTTGCTGATGTTGATTGCTTGTCTGAAGATTTATTTTTGGGGATAAAATTGTTGCCTATTCGGTCACCTCAGTAGAAAACGAACAAATAAAACTGATGAAATAGATGACCAATTTCATGGCAGGATTTATGTTATGGACAACATGAAAAAAAATCAATAAAATAAAAGAATTATCTTTGTGTTCTTCACTTCCAATGCTCAGAAAAAAACAAATAGGGATTAGGATTATGTGTGTTCTAATGCTCGGTATATTCTCGAGCATTTTTACAACAAACATCCTGTGCAACTATGCTCATGCCGTGGATGCAACAGGTCTGGAGCACGATCACCCCTATGGGCATGACCATCACCATGACAGCAGCGCTCCTATGGTTGAACATGACCACAAGGACAAAGGGCAGGGCCATGACCACGATTCTGGTAAAGACTGTTGTGTTGATTTCACCTTTACCTTTTTAGCAAGTTTACAACGTGATTTTAATCCTTCTTTCGAACTCAATCATAAAGTCATTTCCGTTGTTCTCTTAAATCCTGTTTTCATCGAGCCGCTGGCTGGAAATGATCTTTTCAACAGAATAGAAAATCACATCAAACCTCCCCCAAAAATCCCGGACATCCGGGTATTTATTCAGTCCTTTCAAATCTGATTTTTTCTTTCTTTAAATTAGAAGGGGTGGCTTTGCCATACCCTTAATTGCTTTGACTGACCGTGAATGCAACCTCGGTCAATGAAAAATCAATTATTATGAGAGGACTATTCATCGCTATTTACATACTCGTTTATTCAAGTGCATTTGCTCAAGCAACGCTTACGCTGGACAGCGTCATTGCCCTTGCAGTGGATCACCACCCACAATTGCTGGCAGCAGAAAAGGAACTTGAAGAGCAAGTAGCGCTCAAAAAGGGAAGTTTCAGCTTGCCCGACCCCCAAATATTGCTGGAAGCCCCTACCGGAGACTTCTTCACCCCCGGCATTCAGCAAACCTTTGATAACCCCTTGGTTTACATCCAACAATCAAAAGTGGGAAAACAACAAGTAGCCCTGGCTGAAGCAGGCATTAGCGTGAGTAAATCGGAAGTCATCAGGCAGGTGAGTATTGCCTACACCCAACTGCAATATGCCGAAACAACGGTGAGACAGTATTTCATCCGGGACAGCATTTTCAACGCTCTTTACATTGCAACCAACAAGCGCCACGCAGCCGGAGATGCAGGGCTGCTCGAAAAAACAAGTGCACAGGCGCAGGCTCAAGAAACTGCCCTGCTACTTACGCAGGCAATGGCGGAATTGTACAGTGCAAAGCAGCAGT
This sequence comes from Flavobacteriales bacterium, assembly GCA_002746335.1. Lineage (GTDB taxonomy): Bacteria > Bacteroidota > Bacteroidia > Flavobacteriales_H. The sequence goes on from NVWW01000021.1 coordinate 34,254, forward strand.
TGGCCCTCTTGACCGGATTGGATACCTCGGCTATTTCCGTTACAGAATTAATTAGATTTCCGGGTGCCGATGACTACCTGCGCACAAACTGGCTCGAACAACCACTGGCTGTTCGCCCTCCCTCATCCAATCCGTTTACAGATTATGCCATGCAAAACTCAGGGCTTGCCAACCAACGGCTAAAGTTGGCAAAAGCGAAAACAGCACCAGGTTTTTCATTAGGCTACATGAATCAGGATGATAAAACATCAGCAATTCCTCAACGCTTCCAATTCGGGCTGTCTGTCCCATTGTGGTTCTGGACACATTCCTCCCGCATCAAGGCGGCAAAGGCCAACGTGGAAAAAACCAATTACGAAAGTGCATTGGTAATGCAGAATTTCAACAGCGCATGGTTAGATGCCACCACTGCTTACCAAAAACACCTGTTATCATTGGAATATTACGAGAACACAGGGCTGCACCAATCAGAAACTATACTCGATGCCGCAAACCGCTCCTACGCAGCCGGTGAGGTCGGATACATAGAATATCTGTTTGCACTTAGCCAGGCATTCGGCATCAAAGCAAGCTATTACGAAACGTTGAAAAACTACAACACTTCCATTATTGAATTGAATTATCTAAACGGAGATTAAAATGAGAAATGGTAAATTTTAAGAAATGGTAAATTATAAATGTTAAATGACAAGTTATGATTAAAGTACAACAGCAACCAGCAACTAATTCAAAACTCAACATTTAAAATTTCATGATGGGGAATTAATTCAAAATTCATCATTYAAAACTTAAAATTTCNAAGTATGAAAAYRYTWAAAATAATAMTCRCYAKCRCMYTACTGATCCTCCAGGGATYCACAATCATTGCGCATGAAGGACACGACCATGGCGACAAGAAAAAGGAAGCCCCAGTACCAGGCCGGGCATGGTTTACTGTCAATTCAACTTCGGAAACCTTTGAAGCAGTACTGCGATATGCTCTTATAAATCCGGAAGAAGAAACCGAAATGCAACTGTTCATTTCCGACTTTGAAACCAATACCCCGATTGACAGTGCACAGATTACGGTTACGTGCATGGAAGACAATACGGTAGCAATAGATATACACTACCTTGAACCCGGCATCTATGAATTGCACGCTGCTTTCCCCGAAGAAAAAGAATACACCCTAGCCGCCAACATCATTTCGAGCAACCGTGCTGATCTCATGCTGCTTGAAAACATTGAAGTAGGCCGTGAATTTCCGCAAGTCAGCCCCGAGTACTCGGAGTCCGGCTTTGGCTGGAATTCTATTTTCCTGGTGCTTGTAGGATTGATTGCCGGAGCACTGCTCATGCTCCTTTTAAGGCGAAGAAGGAAAACTGCAACCCTCACGCTGTTTCTGATGCTTTTGGTCCCCGCTAACCTCACCAACACCGCCTTGGCACAYGGTGACGAAGACCACGGAGATAAAAARRAGGACGATGTCCAGCGGACATCRGGCCAGCTTGTGGGAGGCAAACCCAGCAACCTTGCTGCCKATGAGATGGAAATMCTSAAGGAAACCCAATTCATGTTCAGCATCCGCACAGTGTTTGCACAAAAAACCCACTACTACACCGTGCTGAAATTGTACGGAAAGATAATGCCTTCATTGAATGGTGAAGCCCGCATCATAACTCCGCAAAACGGAGCCATTGCATCGCTACACACAAACATCGGCCAAAAGGTGAAAAAAGGGCAAATCCTTGCTGTGATCAATCAAAACCTTTCAGCATCTGAACTGATTCAAATTCAGAACGAGAAGAACAATGCTCTTGCCGAATACGAAAACGCCAAAAAGGATTACGACCGCCTCAAATCACTCGAAGACGTAATAGCCGGAAAGGACTTGTTGGCCGCACAAATCCGCTTGGAAAACGCCACCCAAAACAAGGAGATTTACGATAACCTGAGCGACCGCATGCTCACCCTCATTTCACCCATTACCGGTGTGGTGGACAATTTCAACCTTGCCATCGGCCAGCAGGTGGCACAAGGCGAACGCCTGTTTACCATTTTCAACACAAGAATGCTGAAAGTGGAAGCACAAATTTTCGACAAGGACCTCCACCAGTTGCACCACCCTGACACTGCCACAATTGAATCACAATACGCTTTTTCAGTAGAATGCATTCAGGAAAAAGAGCACTTCTCAGAATACGCCCGGCTCGTGTCTTTTGGCAAGTCAGTGAATCCGGTAAACCAATCTTCTCAGGTTATTCTTGAATTGGACAACAAAAATGAATTGTTCAAACCTGGTCAGTTTGCGAATGTAGAAGTACAGGCCAAAGGCAAGCTGAGACAAATAGTAATACCCACATCTGCGGTGTCACACATCAACGGTAAACCGGTGGTCTTTGTGCACACTGCACCAGAAGTTTTCAAAGTGAAATATGTACATACCGGCCAAAGCAATGCAAGCCGAACTGTAATTTTAAAAGGATTGGAGGAAAAAGAAAGAGTGGTGGTACAAGGCGGTTATCAGGTTAAATCTATTTACCTGAATCAGTGAACGGTTAACAGTTAGCAGTGAATAGTGAACAGTGAACAGTAAACAGAAAAGGAACAACAAATGAAATTGGAAAATAATTTATACGACAAAGCCTTTAGCTTTTCCATTATGGTTATTAAAGAGTATAAAGCCATTGTCAAAAATAAAAAGGAATATATACTGTCCAAACAGTTCCTGCGCAGTGGCACAAGCATAGGAGCCAATATTGCAGAGGCGAATGGAGCCATTTCTAAAGCTGACTTCTCTTCTAAAATATCCATCGCTTATAAAGAATCTCTTGAAACCAAATACTGGATATTACTTATGAAAGAAACAGCGTTGATTCCCGGAGAAAGGTCAGAACAACTCTGGGCTACAGCCGATGAATTATCAAAAATCATGTTTGCGATATTAAAAACAACGCGAATAAATAAACCTTAAACGGTGAATTACTGATAACTGTTCACTGCTAACTGTTAACTGAAATGAACCAACTCATAAAATTCTCCCTCAATAACCGCCTTATCATTATGGCATTGGCGGTCATATTGATGGTATTCGGCACCTATACCGCCATTGAGCTGCCCGTGGACGTGCTGCCCGACCTCAACCGCCCCCGTGTAACGATATTTCTGGAAGCCGAAGGCATGGCTCCCGAAGAAGTGGAAGCCCTGGTTGTTTATCCGGTAGAAACAGCCCTCAACGGAGCCACCGATGTAGAACAGGTCCGCTCCAACTCCTCCATCGGGCTTGGGCTAGTATATGTGGAGTTTGATTATGGGATTGATATCTACAAAGCACGACAAATTGTAAACGAAAAATTACAAGCCTTACAAGACCAGCTGCCACGTGGGGTTACCCCCAAGCTTGGCCCCATTTCATCTGTTATGGGCCAGATCATGCTCATTGGTATTACAGCTGATCCCAAAATTATCGAGACGGGCACTACCTCTATGGCTGAACTCCGCACCCTTGCCGACTACAACATCAGAAGGCGCTTGCTCGCCATTCCCGGAATTGCACAAGTCATTCCCATTGGTGGTGAAGTGCTGCAATTCCAGGTTCAGGTATCCATGCCCAAGCTGAATGCTTCCGGCCTTTCAATCAACCAGGTGCAAGAGGCCCTGCAAAAGTCCAACGCCAACACTACAGGCAATTTCTTCAAACAAGGTGGCACCGAAATACTCATCCGCAACCTTGGCCGCATCAAAACCATTGAGCAGATAGAGAACATCGTTATTGGTTATAGGGCGATGTCCGGTGGACATCGAGCCAGCTTGCGCGATGAAGGAGGGGTTCCCATCCTGCTCTCACAAGTGGCAGAGGTACGCTTTGGTGCAAAGTTCAAGAGGGGCGATGGCGGCCTCAACGGAGAACCCGCAGTGCTCCTTACGGTAGAGAAGCAACCCCATGCCAACACCTTAACGCTCACCGAAGAAGTGTTAAAAGCCATTGATGAACTGAAACCTGCCCTGCCGGCCGATGTAAACATCAATACGGAAATCTTCAGGCAGTCCGATTTTATTGACAACTCCATTGGTAATGTAACAGAAGCCCTTAGGGACGGAGCCATTCTCGTCATCATCGTCCTGTTTCTTTTCCTGCTCAATTTCAGGACAACCCTAATCACCCTCACCGCCATTCCGCTCTCGCTTATCATTACCGTTCTTGTTTTCAAGTTATTTGGTATCACCTTCAACACCATGACACTGGGAGGCATCGCAATCGCCATTGGCGAATTGGTGGATGACGCCATCGTAGATGTGGAAAACGTATTTAGACGGCTGCGCGAAAACAAGCAGAGCGAAAATCCCCAGCCCACAATGAAAGTGGTCTATAACGCCTCATCCGAAGTGCGTAACTCCATAGTCTATGCCACCGTTATCGTTGTTCTTGTGTTCATCCCCCTGTTTGCCCTATCCGGCATAGAAGGGCGAATATTTGCACCGCTTGGCGTTGCCTACATCACCTCCATTCTTGCATCGCTCCTCATAGCGCTTACCATTACCCCGGTAATGTGCTACTACCTGCTTCCTAAAATGAAACGCATGTCTTCACAGGAAGACAGCTTCCTTGTTCGATGGCTGAAAAAACAGGATACCCGCTTGCTGAACTTCGGATTGAGCCATCCCAAAAAGATATTGGTTGGGACAGGGGTTCTTTTGTTGATGGCCCTGGCAATTACACCCTTTTTCGGAACCGAATTCCTGCCGCCTTTCAACGAAGGTTCCCTCACCATCAATTACTCCACACCTCCGGGCACCTCACTCGATGAATCCAACAAGGTCGGCTCCATCATCGAAAAGCAATTGCTGAAAATTGACGGTGTCAGGTTCACCGCAAGGCGCACCGGAAGGGCGGAAATGGATGAACATTCCGAACTGCCAACCAATACAGACCTTGAAGTGGCTTATGACTCAGAAACACATTCACAAGCTGAAATAGTGGCAAGCGTCCGTGAGCGGCTGAATTTCATACCCGGCATTTCCATTAACATTGGCCAACCCATTTCACACCGCCTCGACCATTTATTGTCAGGCGTAAGGGCACAAATAGCGATCAAGATTTTCGGTAACGACCTCATGGAGTTGCGCAAGTACGCGCAACAGGTCAAAACCACTATCGGGAAGGTGAAAGGTGTAGTGGATGTACAGGTAGAAAAACAGCAACTCATTCCGCAACTGCGAATTACCCCACGGGAAGAAGCCCTGCGTTACTATGGCCTGCAAAGAGGTGAAGTGGTAGAGGACCTTGAGGTTTTCTACCAGGGAAAAACCGTGTCGCAGATACTCGATAATGAAAAGCGCTTCGACCTTGTGCTCCGATTGCCCGATGATGAACGCAATGACAAGGAAGCCATAGGGAGGGCCCTGCTGGAAACCCCTTCCGGCCAGTTGGTTCCGGTATCGGAAATTGCAGACATCTACATGGAACCGGGTCCTAACACCATCAACCATGAAAACACCCAGCGAAGGATAATCGTTTCCTGCAATGTTACAGACCGTGACCTCGGCAGTGCCGTGAAGGAAATACAAGCCGAAATAAGAGAACAAGTACCCATGCCCCAAGGCTATTTCGTCAGTTATGGCGGCCAGTTTGAAAGCCAGCAAGCCGCCTCACGCCTCATCCTTTTCCTCAGTATATTCTCCCTTGCAGGAATATTCCTCGCCCTGTATTCCTATTTCAAATCACCACGCATAGTAATCCAGATAATGCTCAACATCCCCTTGGCGCTTATCGGCAGCATCATAGCCGTATGGCTCACCGGTGGCGTGTTCTCGGTGGCCTCTCTGGTAGGATTCATCACCCTGGCCGGCATCGCTTCCCGCAACGGCATCATGATGATATCACATTACATACATTTGGTTGAACATGAGGGCGAACAATTCGATCGAAAAATGATAATCAGGGGCTCGCTCGAGCGACTCGTTCCCGTAATGATGACCGCCCTCACCGCCATCTTTGCACTTGTGCCCCTCGTTTTAGTCAAAGACGCCCCCGGCAAGGAAATACTCTACCCGGTGGCAGCCGTCATCATTGGCGGCCTCATAAGCTCCACGCTGCTGGATATGATAGTCACCCCGGTGGTGTTCCACCTTTTCGGGGAAAAAGCATTGACCCGTTACTTCGAAAGAAAAAATCAAGAAATGATGAATTATAAATGATGAATGTTGAATTTTTGAGCTCGCAAATACTGTATGAACTCATTTATAATTCATCATTCAAAATCTCTATACGTATGAAAACAATAAGAATAACACTATGCCAAATGTTGAATGAAGTCACTTTGAAATTTAAGATTTCAATATTTGCCTTACTCTATGCAGCATTCATACTCACCTCTTGCGGTGGCGAAACGCACGACCATAGTGATGGAACTCACGAACATGGCGAAGGCCATAAACATGAGCACGACCATGAACATGGAGATGATGACCATGCACACATCTACACCTGCCCCATGAAGTGCGCAGGCAGCGAAAGTGATAAACCCGGGAAATGCCCCGTTTGCGGAATGGAGTTGGAACAYAGYGACAAAGCATTGGACGAGAGCAGCTACCACATTGACTTTCACTCACACCCACAACAATTCGCTGCGGGCGGCTCAGCGGAGCTTTCGTTTACCCCAAAAAAGGAAGGAGACGAAAGCGCTTTGGTACCCCTTGACATCCATCACGAAAAGAAAATTCACCTGATGATACTAAGCACCGACCTTAGCTACTTTGAGCACATCCATCCCCAATACAACGGCCAGGAATACCTGATAAAGGTGATAGGCAAAGACGAATCCTTTACCAAAGAGAGGGGCTTGAACGAAACCGAATTCACCGAGGGTGGAGATTACATCATGTATCTGGATTATGTTCCGGCAGGTGCAGCAGGTCACCTTGATAAAATACCGTTGACGGTAAGCGGGCCTGAGCGAACGAATACTCCCCTTGGCAATCAACGCCTCGTATGGGAAAATGATGAGTACCAGGTAGAATTAAGTGCTGACAAGGACTTGACTGTGAACACTTCCATCCAGTTAAAAATCCATATCACTAAAGACGGAAAAGGTGTTACTGACCTTGACAAATACCTTGGCGCACTTGCTCACATGGTTGTACTAAGTGAGGATACTGAAGAATACCTGCACGTACACCCTATGGAAAGTGCCACCAATGGGCCCGATGTAATGCTCAACACCAATTTCCCCAAAGCAGGAAAATATAAAGTGTTCATGCAATTCAATCATAACGGCAAGGTAAGAACAACAGATTTTGTGGTGGAAGTGAAATAACACTAAAGCATTGTAAATTCAGAAAAAGTCCCACCAAATTGGAAGGGCTTTTCACTTCTCATATAGCCAAAGGATTGAAAGCATATCTGAACAGGAAGGAATTAAACCACATTCGCGAGATTGCCAATCACTACAAATCCAAGGCAAGAAAACGCTTCTGTGAAAAGCATGTTGTTGCTGGATAATCACTTTTCGCATGAATAACTGGGAGAAATCAATCTACTTGTTCGTAGTCGTTTGAAAATGTACATTTTGTTCCGAGCACAACTCTTCACTAATCAATTGCTTCCTCTTTTTACTTTCTTTAATAATATTTGTCCAAAGTTTATCTCATTTTATATTTTTGGTTTTCAGCTTTTTATGTTTTAACCAAATTCACACTATCATGAGAGCAGCCAAGAAATTTTTGCTCGTTTTTCCTTTTTTGCTTTTCACGTTCATACTTTCTGCGCAAATAAGGGTTTTCAACGTTGACTTCATCACCAAAAATTTCAATGACAAAAAAGAGCTGCAGGAAGCCGTTGGAGCAATAGAACAGGGCGACAAACATTTCACGGCTAACCGCTTTTCAAAGGCACTTCCACATTATTTGGAAGCTTACGATTACAACCCAAGCAACGCTATGCTCAATATGACCATCGGCTATTGCTATCTGAAAATTTCAAAACCCATTTTTGCCATTGCCTATTTGGGCAAAGCCATCGAACTGAACCCCGCCATCACTTCGAAGGCATACATCAAACTAGGTGAGGCCTACCAGCTCAACTACGAGTGGGACAAAGCCATTTACCAATACAAAAAATATTTAGAAAAATTTTCTTCTACAGGTACCGAAAATAAAAAATTAGCCCAGAAAAAAATCAAGGAATGCGAATATGGCAAGCAAATTGAAAACACTCCTACCGAAGTGCGCATCACCAACCTCGGTAACGCCATAAATTCAAAATACGATGAATACGGCCCGCTGATTACAGCAGATGAAAGCATACTGCTCTTCACCTCTCGCAAGAAAAACACCACAGGAGGCAAAATGGTACCCGAATTCGATTATTACTTTGAAGATGTTTACTTCAGCGAAAGAACAAATGAGGGCTGGAAATCCGCAGAAAACATCGGTCCTCCCATAAACACTGAAGACCATGACGCTACAGTGGGACTCTCGCCAGATGGACAACGTATGTTCGTTTTTAAAAATGACAAAAACAACGGTAACATTTACGAAAGTGTACTGGATGGTGACCAGTGGAGCAAGCCGGTAAAACTCAACGAAAACATCAATTCAAAATATGACGAGCCCACCGCCTGTTACACTTTTGATGGACGCACTATCATTTTTGTGAGCAACCGCCCTGGAGGACAGGGTGGCAAAGACATTTACAAGGCTATAAAGGGTGATGATGGCGACTGGGGAGTTGCCGAAAATCTCGGGCCGGCTATCAATACTGAATACGATGAAGACGGCATCTTTATGCACCCTGACGGTAAAACACTTTATTTCAGTTCCAAAGGGCATCAGGGCATTGGCGGCTTCGACATTTTTAAAGCAATTTATAACGATTCGACTCAAAAGTGGTCAAAGCCCGAAAATCTCGGCTTTCCCATCAACACACCTGCCGATGATATCTTCTTTGTGCTTTCGGCAGACGGCCTGCGAGGCTATTACTCCTCCGTTCAGCCGGGCGGAGTGGGGCGCAAAGACCTGTATGTCATTCAATTTGAAAATGCCTGGATTACTTATGCCAAAACAGCGGCTGTGCTCAAGGCCTATTACGATTCGGTGCAAAGTGAAGTTACTAACCTGGAATCATCGCTCGAAAAAGCTACCGATTTGGCCTTCCTAATGCTCGATATGGAGCGTTCGGAAGATGAAAAACTGGCAGATATTGAACAAATGGAAGCACGATTAGTGAGCAAAAAACGAGAATTGATGCAGGTGAAAGGAGAAATGGATGAGTTGTCTGGCAACCTCGACTCACTCGAAATGTATTCGGAAGATAAAAACCTGCTCAAAACAATGACAACTGCTGACCAAAGCGTAGAACAGCAGGAAATCAGCAACATGCGCGAAATGTACAATTCCATCACCTTCAGCATTGACTCCATCGACCTGGCACTGAAGATGAAAACACTCAACATCGAAGCCAACAAAGAGCCGCCAACAGCGCAGTATGCTCAACTGGGCAGCGGACTTAAAAAAGCCAGCGAACTCAGCAAAAAGGCCTTGAATAATCTTTCATCGAAAGTCCTCAGCGAAGAAAAAGAGTTGGTTGATCTCAAGACCTGCCTTGAACAGAGCACAGACATCATCTCACTGATGATGAACAGCCAAATGGGCGATGTGGCAAAAATCCGCCATATTGACTCGCTTGAACTGCGCGTTTCGCGAAAAGAGCACGAACTCAGGATTATTAAGCAAGAGATGAAAAACATTCAACAAAACCTTGATGAGCTGGCCAAATACGGCAAGGAAATCACAAAATCGGGACAGGGGATGGACTTGCACCGCATTAAACATGTTAGCAACAGCATCGCCTCCAAAATGCTAGCACTCGAATCAGTGTTGGCCTCTACTAAACGACTCTCACAAGTGAGCAACAACAATCGGGTGGTCAATGCAGATGATTTAAACCACGGCTACCATGTAATGACCGAGGCACTCAACAAGTCAAACGAATACGCACGCGAGTTGCTAAAGAAAAAATCTGGGCGCGCAACCAAAGTGGCAGGCATGAGCAGCCTGGTGCTGTTCAAAGGAATAGTAACTAACGATGAAGACCCGCCCCTGCCCCTAGAGGCCGCCATCGAAGTGATGGACAACGAAACGCATGACATGATTTCTGAATTCAAATCGAACAGTGCCACAGGAAAATACTTGATTTCGTTGCCTTCGGGTAAAAATTACGGAATCACYATTTCAGCRCCMGGATATTTGTTTTATTCGGAAAACGTGAACCTCGGCAAAGCCACYCAATACGAAGAGCGTGTGAAAAATATTAAACTAGCGAAAATAGAAGCGGGCAAAAAAGTGGTGCTCAACAACATCTTTTTTGATGTGAACAAGGCGGATGTRCAACGCGAGTCYCAYCCTGAACTTGACCGCGTTATTAAGCTACTTAAAAATAAAGCAGACCTGAAAATCGAGGTGTCAGGGCACACTGACAATACTGGTTCAATGAATCACAACATAGACCTCTCCAAGCGCAGGGCAAAAGCCGTATACGACTACATCGTAAAAGGTGGCATCAGCGAAAGCCGYCTCAAATACGTTGGGCACGGTTCCAACCAGCCTATTGCGCCAAACGATACCGAAGAAGGCCGCCATCAAAACCGCAGAACGGAGTTTATTGTATTGTAACTTCTTGTTTTGAAAAAACCCATTTTCATATACGGTCTGCTACTGGCGGGGTTAGTGGGTGCGCTGAAGTTTTTAGAATACCGTTTCTTTATCCGTGACCTTTCAATTGAAATTTACATCGGGATTATTGCGGCCTTTTTTACCGTTTTCGGCATTTGGGTTGGGCTGAAATTGATTAACAAAAAGCCAACTTCGACTTCCAATGAAAATTTTATGTTGGATGAAACAATGCTCAAAAAACTGGGGATCAGCAAGCGTGAGCATGATGTATTGGAATTGATGGCAACGGGGCTTTCAAACCAGGAAATTGCCGACAAGTTGTTTGTTACCGTCAGCACGGTAAAAACACATTCGTCCAACCTGTTTCTAAAACTCGATGTACAAAGACGCACACAGGCCATTAAAAAAGCAAAGGAGTTACAGTTGATACCTTAATCTGATGTACAACAGGTTACTACCCTCGCTTTGGCAGAGTCGCAATGACGAATACACTCGTACTTTCGTATGATTTTCTCAAAAAACTCTATTTTGGTACTAAAGTATGAATGCTAAAAACATCATCTTTCCTTCTTTTGAGCCGTTAAATCAAATGTCAAACTAAAAACTATTTATCATGAAAAAAACAGTATTTATTTTCGGAGCAATTTCAGGCATCATCTGCGTAGCCATGTTTGTCATAACTTTTTCATTAGAAGGGGCCATAGATTTCGAATACGGACAAATACTCGGCTACGCGACAATGGTCATTGCATTTTCCACTATTTTCTTTGCCGTTCGAGCGCACCGCGACAAGCAGTTGGGTGGCAGTATTGCTTTTGGAAAGGCGTTTTTGATAGGGCTGTACATTACGCTTGTTGCTTCTCTCATTTATGTTGTGGGATGGGAATTTTACTATACGCCAGAATTTATCGATAAATACGCAGAATACTATGTTGAAGATATGAAAAACAACGGAATGACCGAAGCAGAAATTAATAAAGAAATGGAATGGACTGAACTTTACAAAAACAACACCTTTGTTAGAATGGGCTTCACTTTAGCAGAAATTTTCCCTGTTGGTCTGATAATTTCATTGATTTGCGCTGCTATTTTGAGAAAGAAACCCGTTGTTGTTGAATCCGCTTAAAACTTAAATCATGGGAAAAGAAGAAATTTTCAACGCGCTGAAAAAAGAACTCTCAGCATTTTCACCCCTGCTTGAAGTCACCAAAGATTTGGAAAGCAATTATGAACTTTACGGAACCAAATCAGTTACCGTTGGCAAAAAAACCGTTGATAAAATGTATTTCGCCTCAGCCATTATTCAAAAGAATTTCGTGGGATTTTATTTCTTCCCGATTTACACGCATCGGCAGGAATTTAACGACACCCCGCAGGAATTGCAAAAATGCCTGAAAGGAAAATCCTGTTTTCACATTAAGAAAAATGACGAGCAACTCATTCAGCAAATTCGGGATATACTAAAAAAAGGAAAGGAAGTGTACCAAAAAGCAGGATGGATTTAATCTTGTCTTTTCCCTTTTGGGGATAAAAAAGGGGGTTTTTTACTCAAACTTCACCCTGCTTTTGGCCCCTTTTTGCCTAAAAGGACTGGGATTGACATAACGCAGCGAAATTTCAACACCACCTTTCCCACTGCTTGCAGTCTTTAGCGGAGAAACATTCACATCATACGTAATGCCCAAAGCAAAATTAGCCACTTCAATTAAAATAGATGGAATAATAGCATCAGCAGCGCGGTAATAACCGCCAACTGCTACTGCCATTTCCTTTGACAAACCCTCTTTTTCTGACTGTTCATTGAAAAGCACCCGTATCATTGCACCTGCGTTTATTTCCTGCGAAGGGCCTTGTCGCAAGTACAACACCGATGGCATCAAACTAATAGCATCAGTCAGCCCGATGTTTCCGTCCAAGTGTGCAGCCCATTTGGAATAAAGCTGTTCCTGCCCTACATCGTAATATTTTTGCTTGGGCTTATTAACATGAAACCCTGCAATGCCAGCATTGACAATCATTTCTTTTTTTCCGGTAACCCTTGACTTTGGCTTGTGAAAACGCCACGCTAGCCCAAAGGATACATCGGCAAAGGTGAAGTTTTCAAAATTTTGCTGCTCCCCTGAAGGCATACCGGAGTCAAAAACACCTTGATTGTATTGTGAGCTCCATCTTAGACTCGAATTGCTCATGGTTCGTTGAGCGAATCCCGCCTGCAAGCCTACAGAGGCCTTATTTTTATCATTTAAGCCTAAAATACCGGCAAAAGAAACGTTGGCCTGTGTGAGTCCTAACTCGGCTTCGCCTGCTTTATCGTTGAAAACACTAAGTCCCCCACCGATGTAACTGTTCTCCCACTTCTTTTTGAGTAATGCCGCATCAGCCGAAAAGGCATACGTTTGATAAGCGTTACTCACCGAACTCCACTGGCTTTTGTAATTGAGAAATACGCGCTGATTACCGTCAAAAAAGCCCGTCAGCGCGGGATTGACAGATAGCGGTGTCTGGTAATACTGCGAAAAATGCAGGTCCTGTCCAAAAGCTAATTGGACAATAAAAGTGAATGATAATATGCTCCTTGTTACCTTACTCATTCTTATTTTTCATTGTACCGCATTAAAGTTACAGTTCCTTGCTGTGTTGGAATTGGCTGCCCGTCAACAGTTGCGTCAAACACATAAATAAACACAGCGGTATTCATTTCTTTGCCGTTGTATGTGCCGTTCCAGCTTGTGTTTTGGTCTAAGGTCTCAAATACCATTTCACCCCAACGGTCAAAAATGCGGAGATGAATATCGGTTAAATCCTTCCCCTCCACTTTTAATTCATCATTTTGCCCATCACCATTAGGCGAGAAGATATTAGGCACAAAATAATAAGCCGGAATCGGGGTGACCGAAATCACCACAGTATCAATATTGGTGCATCCATTTGAATCAACAACAGTTAAAATATAGGTGGTGGTTTCTTCCATGATCGCGGTTGGGTTAGCAATATTCTGGTTGTCCAATCCGGTAATTGGACTCCAGGAATAACTCACCCCTCCCGAGCCGTTTAGCTGAATAATTTCATCTTCGTCAACCAACGTGTCGTTSCCTGCATTYGSAATAGGCAATGACAACACCGWTACAAYWRTTGTATCGCTCGAACTGCCACAAGTACCGGTAACTRTTACCGAGTAATTTGCATCGCTTAAAGGGCTGACRGTGATTGACGAATCTATTGARCTCGTACTCCATRTTARCCCRCTKGCATTGGTKGTRCTTGCTGTTARYGTGRTGCTGCTKCCAASRCAAACGCTGGTTTGCCCACTGATGGAAACAGTTGGTAAGGCGATAATACTCACAGTTATTGAATCCGATTCSGARCAAGTKATTCCTTCSGTAACMGTKACAAYATARRKGRTWTYKGATGWYGGATTWWCMGAARTGGAWKYAGTMGTATCMWWMGTGCTCCAYGARTATSCMGAACCTCCTGAGGCRGTCAAAATAACTGTATCTCCTGCACAAATCGAAGTGTCACTTGAAACGGWAATCGTCAAACTCGTGTTGTCGCCAACCGTTGCAGTTGCYGTGTCTGAACAGGATAAACTGTCAGTTAAAATYACWGTGTAAATTCCGGGCGTTAAACCGGTGGAAGTTTGCGTGGATTGATTATTGGAATCATCCCAAGCATAAGCATAAGGCAAAGTCCCGCCAGACGGATTTGCGACAGCACTACCGTTCAATCCGCATATAGCATCTGATGTAGAAGTTGTAACCGTTGGCGGTGTGGGTTCATCAATTGTAAATGAAATCGTGGTATCGCAATTATTTGCATCTGAAATGGTTACTGAATAACTTCCGCCTGCCAATCCCATAGCCGTTGAATCGCTCTGACTATTTGACCATGAATAGGAATAAGGGGAAGTAGCTCCTGAGACCGAAACGGTTGCCAAACCGTCACTTCCTCCACAGGTTGTAACATCCGAGGATGAAGATGAAATACTGTAAGCAGTAGGCTGGCTTACGGTAATCGATGCGGTGTCTGTGCAACCATTGTCATCTGTTACTGTAACAATGTAAGCACCGGAAGATAAGCTATCTGCCGTTGAATTATTGTCTCCATTGTTCCAGTTATAGGTATATGGCGAAGTGCCTCCACTTGGGCTGGCAGTTGCAATGCCATCGCTTCCGTTATGGCATTGCACATCATTAGCTGTAACACTAACCGTTGGCGCAGTAGTGCCACTTACTTCCACTGAATCATTTACCGTGCATGAATTATCATCCGTAATTGTTACATAATAAGTTCCTGCCAGCAAACTATCGGCTGTTGTGCCATTATCTCCATTGCTCCAGTTGTAAGAATAGGGTGAAGTGCCACCACTCACGCTTGCCGTAGCATCGCCATCTCCCTGTCCGCAATTTTCATTGTTTGATGAAAATGA
>NVWW01000022.1 GCA_002746335.1 Flavobacteriales bacterium
AGCTCGGCTATTTCGATCAATGGAGAAAAGTCACCATCCATAGAGTAAACCGACTCCACAGCTATATAAATAACACCACTTGTAATTTTCAATCGTTCTTCCAAGTGATTCAAATCATTATGTCGAAAAGGGAATGACTGCACTTTGCTTAAGCGAATACCATCGTGAATAGAAGCGTGAACCAATTCATCATAAATAATAGTATCTCCTTTTTGAGGCACGGAAGAAAATATCCCGACATTGGCGTCATATCCCGAATTGAAAATCAACCCGGCTTCCGCTTGGTGAAATTCAGCTATTTCTTTTTCGAGCTGCTCTGCAAATTCAGTATTCCCCGAAATTAGGCGGGAACCTGTTGATCCAATAGGAAAATCGTTTTTTTGCAAGAAGTCTTCAATTCGCCTTTTTAGTTCCGGTGAACGGGCAAAGCCGAGGTAGTCATTCGAGCAGAAATCAACGAGACCTGAAACGGTTATCAATTCTCGAAGCACGTTCTGCTCTTTGCGCTCATTCAATTTTTGTTGAAGGGGTTTTTCGGCTGGAAACATGGAGCTATGCATCCACTGATTGCTGCACTTGGGGTTTCTGATGATCAACAAAAGCCATCTTCGGCTTTAACCCTAAAATCTCAAACATTTCCATATCTTGATTAAACTCAGGATTTGGAGTAGTGAGTAGCTTATCACCGGCAAAAATGGAATTGGCACCCGCCATAAAGCATAACGCCTGACCTTCCATGCTCATTTCCAGCCGGCCGGCAGAAAGGCGCACGGCAGATTTCGGCAGCACAATCCGCGCAGTGGCAATCATCCGCACCATTTCCCAAATAGAAGCAGTCTGCTGATTTTCCATCGGAGTGCCCTCAACCGGAACAAGCGCGTTAATCGGAACCGACTCGGGGTGGGGCATTAAATGCGAAAGCGTGTGCAGCATTCCCGCCCTATCTTCCACCGATTCGCCCATACCGATAATGCCGCCGGAGCAAATAGTAACATTAGCTTTTCGCACGTTTTCCAGAGTTTTCAAACGATCATCATAATTTCTTGTGGTGATAATTTCCTTGTAATGTTCCTCTGAAGTGTCCACATTGTGATTGTAGGCGTATAGGCCGGCATCGGCAAGCTTTTTGGCTTGTTCCTCGGTGACCATTCCCAACGTGCAGCACACTTCCATATCCATATCGTTGATGGTGCTCACCATTTTGAGCACGTTGTCAAAATCGCGGTTATCACGCACCTCGCGCCAAGCAGCACCCAAACACATCCGCGAAGCTCCACCCGCTTTGGCTTTTTCCGCCATTTCTTTCACCTCTTCAAGCGGAAGCAGTTTATGCACTTTTACGTCAGTGTGGTAACGTGCGGCCTGCGGACAATAGGCGCAATCTTCAGGGCAACCACCTGTTTTTATGGAGATCAATGAGCTTATCTGAACTTCACTTGGATTATGGTATTTGCGGTGAACAGAAGCCGCTTCATACACCAATTCCAAAAGCGGCTTATTATGAATCTCGAAGATTTCCTCTCTAGTCCAATCGTAGCGCGTTTCTGGCATTTCACTTAGTTTTGCGGCAAAGATAGCATTATGCGGATAGACATTATCACCGTTTTACCACACCTGCTTGAAAGCCCTTTTTCAGATTCAATTTTAAAAAGGGCGCAGAAGAAAGAGCTGGTTGAAATTCGCATCCACGATTTGCGAAACTACGGTATTGGTAAGCACAAACAGGTAGATGATTACCAATTTGGAGGTAGTGCAGGCATGGTAATGATGATTGAACCGATTGCCAATTGTATCGAGAAATTGAACTCAGAGCGTGATTACGATGAAATCATCTACATGGCACCTGATGGCGAAACGCTTGGGCAGAAAACGGCAAATGAATTATCATTAAAAGAAAATCTGCTCATTCTTTGCGGCCACTATAAAGGCATTGATCAGCGAATACGAGACCACTTCATTACCAGAGAAATTTCGATTGGTGATTATGTGCTTTCGGGCGGTGAACTGGCAGCAGCGGTACTATGTGATGCTGTGATTCGCCTGCTTCCGGGTGTTTTGAATGACGAAACTTCGGCCTTGACTGACTCTTTTCAAGATGGATTGCTCGCTCCTCCCGTTTACACTCGTCCTGCTGATTTCAACGGCTGGAAAGTACCTGAAATACTCACTTCAGGCAATACAAAAAAAATCGAAAAATGGCGCCAAGAACAATCACACAAAATAACCGAAGAAAAAAGGCCAGACCTGTTGAAGGATTAATCCAAAATTATTCCGTATTATTGCACCCCCAAAAACAAAGGCTATGAGCAATATAATTAGGGAAATACAGAGCGAACTCACAGAAATAAATGAAACTCCTGCCTTTAAAGCTGGAGACACAGTTATCGTAAGTTACAAAATTCGCGAAGGGAACAAAGAACGCATTCAGCAATTTCAAGGCGTTGTTTTGCAACGAAAAGGAAGCGGGACAACAGAAACCTTCACTGTTCGTAAAATTTCAGGCGGCATTGGCGTTGAACGGATTTTCCCCACCCACTCACCTTTTATTGAGAGCATTAAAGTAAAACGTTCAGGAATAGTACGCAGGGCACGCATCTTCTACCTACGTGAGCGCACAGGCAAAGGAACACGCATAAAAGAGAAACGTATACAGCATGCCAATAACAATGGCGCAAATGATTAAGCAAACCCCTCGAGCGAGGGGTTTTTTGTTTCACAATTATCAACCACTTAAATCTTAAGTTTATTTGACCCGAATCGGTCTCATCTCGGACACCCATTGCCATTTCGATTCCAATGTATATAAGCATTTTGAGCACTGTGATGAAATTTGGCACGCGGGAGATATTGGCACAATTGAAGTTGCTGATAAATTGGCTGAATTCAAGCCGCTAAAAGCTGTTTACGGCAATATTGACGGACAGGATGTACGCAAAGTGTGGCCAAAAAATCAACGTTTTTTTTGTGAAAAAGTGGATGTGTGGATCACCCATATTGGCGGTTACCCCGGCAAATACTGGCCTGAAATAAGGCAAGTGATGAAAATCAACCCTCCCAAATTATTCATTTGCGGTCATTCGCACATTTTAAAGGTAATGTATGATGAAAAATACGGCTTGCTGCACATGAATCCCGGTGCTGCGGGCATTACCGGAGTGCACAAAGTAAAAACATTACTGAGGTTTTCTATTGATGGAAAAGAAATAAAGGATTTACAAGTAATTGAGATTGGCCTTAGGTCTACAGGAATTTAAAATTCAGAATTTCTCAGCGCAACCGGTCCATCGAGCGCACCAATTCTTCATCTTTTTTGATGGCACGGTGCGCAAGGAAAGTCAAAATGATGGAAATAATTGGCAAAAATGCACCGAGTTGGTAATTGATAGTTGCATCATGGCACCACGGTTGTGTTCCATAAAAGAAAATCGCTGCAAGCAAAATGCACATAAACAATATGTTCGCTTTGCAGAGTTTCAGTTGGTTTTTGCGCTTTTTGTAAAGAAAAATTGAAATAAAAGCTGTTGTAATTGAAATAATATTTAGCAATAAAACAAGCATAACATTTTTAATTGGAACATGTATTTTATCATCAACATCTGAAATTGCCCAGATGTCAAAAACATAATTATTGGTGTAGCTGTGAATCTCGGCAAAAGGCAAAAAAAACATCAAGACCCCAATTGCTACCACCCCGAGTAAATAAACCGTTTGTATCCTTTGCAACATTGCTTTAAATTTAATTCACGCAAAAATCAAAAAAAATCGTTACCTTTGTTATGTTAAAGCAATTATATTGTAATATTGCAGTCTCGTTTAGCGAGAAACTTCCCTAAATTTCTTGGTCTATCATTCATTTCTAATATAAATTTTACTTCTTATTCGATAGGTTTCTTCTTCCCAAAGTTTATCATCAAGCCATTATAAACCAAATTTTAATCAAATTTTAAATACATGTACGACATTTTAGAACTCAACGACAAACTCGTTGATGAATTGAAGGGCATCGCCAAAGGGCTTGAAATCCCAAAATCCGAAAAACTCAACAAGCAGGATTTGATTTACCAGATACTTGACGCACAGGCTGTTACTCCTGCCTCTACAGAAGCGAAGCCAAAGCGCACTCGAGAGCAGAAAAACGATACTGCCTCTGCTGCCTCTGCCAAAGACAAGCAAATGGAAAACGATTTATTCCCTGAGTTGCAGAAAGAACCTGCTAAAGAAGACAATACTGCTACAAAAAACAATCACGCAGAAACACAAAAAACAGATACAAAGCAAGATAAGCGGCAAGAACCACAAGCCGATGTGCGGGAAAAAGTCGATCACAGGCGTAAAAGCGACCACAGCTACAATTTTGACGGCATTATTTCCAGTGAAGGTGTGCTTGAAATCATGCCCGATGGCTACGGTTTTCTGCGCTCTGCCGACTACAATTACTACACTTCCCCCGATGACATTTACGTTTCCCAATCGCAAATCAGATTATTTGGATTGAAAACGGGCGACACGGTTTACGGCAGCATCCGCCCACCAAAGGACGGTGAAAAATATTTTCCTTTAATAAAAGTGGGAAAAATCAATGGACGCGAGCCCAGCGAAATCCGAGACCGCATTCCGTTTGACCATTTGACACCTTTATTTCCACAAGAAAAATTTGACCTTGTTGGACATAAAGATGAAACTATTTCCACCCGTATTATTGACTTGTTCACTCCTTTCGGCAAAGGCCAGCGCGCACTGATTGTCGCTCAACCGAAGACAGGGAAAACCATTCTTTTGCAGGAGATAGCAAATGCCATTGCAGCCAATCACCCGGAAGTATATTTGATTGTATTGCTTATTGACGAACGCCCCGAAGAGGTAACCGAAATGGCGCGCAATGTGAAGGGCGAAGTCATTGCATCTACCTTTGACGAACAAGCGGAAAAGCATGTGAAAATTTCAAACATCGTACTGGAAAAATCAAAACGGATGGTGGAATGTGGCCATGATGTAGTGATTCTGCTTGATTCGATTACACGATTGGCTCGTGCATACAACACGGTTTCGCCTGCATCCGGAAAAGTGCTTTCGGGCGGTGTGGATTCCAATGCATTGCACAAACCCAAGCGCTTTTTTGGTGCTGCACGAAAAATAGAAAATGGCGGCTCACTTACCATTATTGCCACTGCACTGACTGAAACCGGCTCAAAAATGGACGAAGTGATTTTCGAAGAATTTAAAGGCACAGGCAATTCAGAACTACAACTCGATCGAAAACTTTCGAACAAACGCGTATTCCCATCAATTGATATTGTTGCGTCCAGCACGCGAAGGGATGACCTGCTAATAGAAAAAGAAGCACTGCAGCGCATGTGGATTCTCCGAAAACATTTGGCAGATATGAACCCCATCGAAGCCATGGAATTTATTCAGGATAAGATTAAATTCACCAAAAGCAACGAAGAATTTCTCATTTCAATGAACGGCTGATGCCTGCCAGCACGAAGCTATATGCAAACAGTGGTTCATCACTGAAATTTGCATTGGTTTTTGCATCACTATCCATTCTTTTAAAATTAGGGCTGTTTACGGCCAATATTTTGCCCAAAAGCGATGGGACATTTTATCTCATTGCCGTCAATCTGATGTTTATTTTGCTGGCAGTTTTTTTCAGCATCAACAAAGCAAGAGTAAAGCTAAATGGCATGCCCCGATCTGTCGCTTCGTATGCAAAAGAGGGCATGAAATCGGCTGCAGTTTTTGCTTTGACAATGGCTCTTTTCGGGTACATTTACTACCAATATATTGATGCAGATTACCTACCAAATATGATAGAACAACGCATAGCCGCTGCTGAAAATGCCGATTTCGAACAACTGCAAAAAGATAATCTGCAATTCTCAAAAATTACAAAAGAGGAATTCATCCACGCCCAAAAAGAGCAGGCACAAACTATACTCTCACCATTTTCTCAGGGCACTTTCACCCTTTTTGGCTATTTGCTTATTGGAGTTGTTTACTCCTTACTAACTGCTTTTTTGATGCGAAAAGTGCTGAAATTATAGGGTTTCCTAAACAGACTTTTCTTATTCAAATCATTAAATTTGCCATTTTTAATTTAAAATCATGAACCTCTACCCCATCAACGCAGGCCATTTCAAACTCGATGGTGGCGCCATGTTTGGCGTAGTGCCCAAATCACTCTGGCAACGCACTAACCCGGCCGATGAAAATAACATGATTTCACTCGCTACGCGTTGCTTGCTGATTGAAGATGGCAACCGCCTCATTTTGATTGACAACGGAATGGGTGATAAACAAAACGAAAAATTTTTCAGCTTTTATTACCTGCATGGCGATAATACGCTCGACAAATCGCTGGGTAAATGTGGTTTCAATAGAGATGATATAACCGATGTCTTTTTGTCTCACTTGCATTTTGACCATTGCGGTGGAAGTGTGCAATGGAACACCAACCGAACGGGCTACGAACCCGCTTTTAAAAATGCCATTTACTGGAGCAATGAAAACCATTGGAAATGGGCAACTGAACCAAACCCAAGAGAAAAAGCATCTTTTTTGAAAGAAAACATCTTGCCAATCGAAGAAAGCGGTCAATTGAAATTTGTTAATGTTAATGGCGAAACCTCTGAAACTGTTTTTTCTGATTTTTCAGTGCTTTTCGTCAACGGCCACACAGAAAAAATGATGCTCCCACACATCAAAYACAAAGGCAAAACATTGATTTACACAGCCGATTTAATTCCCACACATGGGCACATCCCACTGCCATACGTRATGGGCTATGATACSCGGCCACTCGAAACAATGAAAGAAAAGGGAAATTTTCTGCAAATAGCAGCAAAAGAAGAATACATTCTCTTTTTTGAGCACGACCCTGAAATTGAATGTTGCACAGTGCAAATGACCGAAAAGGGAGTTCGGATAAAAGAAAAGTTTTCATTGAAAGAAGTTTTTGGAGAATGAAAATCGGCTACGTTCTATCTGGTGGGGCAGCCCGAAGCATCGCACACATCGGCACCATCAAAGCCCTCGAGGAAATGGGCATCCGGCCAACCATTATCTCAGCAGTGAGTGGCGGTGCGCTCTTTGGGGTCGGCATTGCCGCAGGATATTCTCCCGAAGAAACACTCGAAAAGGTATTGAAAGTGGGTACAGTTCGCTGGTTTTACCCTTCAACCAAATCAGGCGGCATGTTCACCCTAAGCCGTATTGAAGCAGCGCTGAGAGAAGAGGCCACCATGGGCACTTTTGAAGAACTGAAAATTCCTATGATTGTTACCGCTACTGACATCATTAACGGTGTTCCTGTCTATCTTTCCGAAGGCGATTTGATTACTGCCATCATAGCATCATGTTCCTATCCCGCTATTTTCGAGCCTGTTTACTACAATGGACACACCCTGCTCGATGGCGGCATTGTGAACAACTTTCCTGTAGAGCCGTTGGAAGGAAAATGCGATAAAATCATCGGAATGTCAACAGGCAGTGGACATGCTATCAAAAAAATAACATCCGTACAGCAAATCATGATTCGAACGATGGGACTGGCCATCACTGAGCACGACAAAAGTCGCTTCCCAAAAGCAGACATTGTCATCGAGCCGCGGGAGTTGCATGGATACGGCATGTTCGATGGCGGAAAAGGACGTGAAATTTATGATATCGGCTACAAACACACCAAAAAGATACAGAAAGAAATCGAGGAAGTTCTTTCGCTTTAAAATTATAAATTCTAAGTTTATTCAATCGTCTTTTCCTTCACCGCACTCACAAACATGATGTTGCCCAAATCTGTATAGCCGCCCAGCACTTCATGGCTGTTTTGTGCGAGCATTTCTGCACGATAGCCAATAATAGTCAAGTCGGCATCCACCGATTTTTCGTTGATGATTGACTTGATTTTCTCATCGCCTGCCTGAGGTATTAGCTCGATGTTCTTAGCTGATATGGGCAACCGCCCTTCTTTGATTAGAGAAAGCAGATGCTCTTGCTGCAACTCGATTTGCCCTTCGGTGTAGATGGAGAAAATTTTGATGAAGCCGCCCTTCCACTCGGGATGTCCCAGCAGGATGTATGCAAGCAAAATCATTAGGTTAGAATTTTCGTAGTCCTGCGGTGAAATCCAGATGTGAATTTCTTTTTTGTAGCCAAAATCTTTGTAAGAACTTCGCAAAACACACACGTCAAACTCAGTGGCTGTAAGCAGACGGTAATTACTGATGACATCTTTCAGCCCACTTTCGTCTTCTGTGGAATACTCAAACAAAATCAAATTATTGCCTTTGCCTGAAACGCCTGAAAGTTGTATCACCTGAGCAATGGCAGAGGTATAAGACGGACTAATGATGGTGTCGAGATAGACCTTGCTCCGAACGTTTTCGGTTAGGTGAACGAGATGCTCTTTGTGCTTTTGTGCCTGCTCATAAGTCTCTTTGGAGAGAAAGCCTTCGATGAAATGAATGTAGGTACCAAAACCATATTTGTGCGAGAGCCATCTCACCAAATCAAATCCCGCCCTTCTTTTAAATGTATCTTTTGAAATGCTCACGATAAACGGACGCCAATGGCTATCTTCTTCACCTGTATCTCTTCGTTGCAGATACACTTGTAATTCACGACTCAGTTGAAAGATCACACCTCTGAACAGGTTTTCAAGCCCTGCCTTACTTTCGCTGATGCGCGATACCCACAAATAGATCCCCAGCATGATGACAATAGAAAATACCGCATAGAAGAAGTTCATTTTGAACATTAAATAAAAACAAAGCAGCGCCCCAAACAGCGAGTAATACCATTTTGATTTGAAAGTAGGGCGGTAGGATGGATCAGCGGCAAAGTGTTCCATGAATGAAATGAGGCAAACGGCTCCGTAAGTTACTATGAAAAACATGGAAATAATTTGTGCCACGAAATTTATGTCGCCAATGGCAATAAAAAAGAAGGCAATGACGCAAGTGATAACTGAAGAATTGATAGGTTCGTTGTCTTTGTCTTTTCCTTTAGCGAACCACCTGCTCAACCCTTTGGGAAAAATTTTGTCAACGCCCAATGCCTGCAAAGTGCGTGGGGCAATCATCACCGAACCGAGCGCAGAAGAAATAGCTGCACATGCCAGCCCAATAGGTATAATCGGCCCCCAAATGGCAATTTTAGACATGACGAGCTGGTCAGAAGCCAAATCCCAGGGACTGGCAGAATAGAATAATTTGAAAGCAACTGCTATGTACACAATTATGCCAACAATTGTTGCCCACAGCGTACCCAGCGGGATGGATTTTTTGGGGTCTTTTAAATCTCCCGAAAGCCCCAACCCAGCAGCTATTCCAGTAAAAGCTGGGAAAATAATAGTAAACACATAAAAGAAATCATCTGGGTTATCGATGGTTTGGGTAAAATCTTTGGCATGGCTGGAATACGCATCTCCCATAAAAAAAAACGCCAGCGACAGCAGTAAAACCGCTACCACTCCGTAAAGTGCTTTCACGCCTACGTTTGCGCCTTTTGCAAGCATCAGAAAAGTGAGCATACCCATCGCCAATAGCCCAATGATGCGCTTTTGGAGTATTAATAATTCAGTTTCTGTGGGAGCAATAGTTGCAAATGCACCTGTGTTATGCAGGTTCAGAACTTCATTGAGCCAAATCAGTAGTGGGTCACACGCTTCTGCGAAAGCGATAACATAAAACGCCACACTGATGGCCTGTGAAAGAAAGAGCGTTATGCCAATAGCAGCGCCAATATTCAACCCAAAGGAGCGGGAAATCATATAGTAAGCTCCCCCGCCTTCTACTTTTTGGTTGGTGGCAATTTCGGCAACAGCAAGTGCGGTGGGGATAGTTACCAAGTGCCCGATAAAAATAATGGCGAGTGTGCCAATCAACCCTACATGCGCCATGGCATAGCCGAAGCGCAAAAACAATATCGCGCCAAGAATAGTAGAAATAGCGGTCATGAATACGGGCATGGCACCCATATTTGCCCTCTTCCTACCAAACGACTTACTCATTGAATGGAATTAATCAAAAATCAATGATAAGAAATTAAATGAGAAGAAAATTGCGAGGATCGATAAGAAATTAACAGGATTTATTGAATACCTTCTTCATTGAAGAGTGCCACACCACCCTTCCAGGTACCTATGGTCTTGTTGCCGTTGTCGTCTATAACAAGTGAATAGACAAAATCCTTCGGCAATTCTGAATTGGTTTTATCATAAACAGTCCATGAGCTGTCTCCGTCAAATTTCACGAGGCCACCACCACCAGTGCCAAGCCACTTGTTGCCTGCACTGTCAATTGCTATGGAATACACCGAATTGTTTGTCATGCCTGAGTTTTCCATGTTGTATACTTTCCAAAAATTGCCAGGCCCAGCGGACATATCGTATTTTGCCAATCCACCACCGAGCGTTCCTACCCAAATTGCTCCTTTGTCATCAATTGCAATGTCTGCTACCCAATTGTCAGGTATGCCTGAATTGCTGGTTTGAAAAACTACCCATTCCTCGCCATCGAATCGGGCTATGCCGCCATCTTCTGTAGCAAACCACACAACTCCAGCTGTGTCGAATTCAATGTCGTAAATCACATTATGCGGCATGCCAGAATTGAGGTCGTTGTAAACAAGCCATTCATCACCCGTGTATTTTACTACTCCGCTGTCGCCAACGGCAATCCACTTGTTTCCCTCAGCATCAATAGAAATAGTGTGTATGTAATCATGAGGAATGTCTGAATTTTTCGTGTCGTATATTTCCCAAATGCTGTCTCTTTCGAGCGACACAAGCCCATCGCCATAGGTACCAATCCAAAGAAAATCTTCTTCAGCAGCAATAGCATAAATTGAGTTTCCGGGGAGTTCTGAATTTGTTGTGTAAAAAGACACCCATTTTTCACCGTCAAACTTAGCCAGTCCTTTAGTTTCGGTGCCAATCCATTTGAAATCATTGTGATCAATAGCAGTAGAAATAATCACATTGTCGGGAATATCAGAATTGTTGGTCTTGAAGATTTTCCACTTCACCTTCACAGGAACAAACCCTATCACAAGCAAACCAAGAAGGAAAATGAGAAAATTACGTTTCATGCCCCGTTTGTTTAATCTTATTTTAACGGCAAAGATTGAAAAAGGTTGCGATTTGAGCCAATGAATTCTGAGATTTTTTAAGCCGAAAACATTTCATGTGTTAAATTTATTTAAATATTTCTTGAAAAAGCGCCTTGATGCAGCACAGAATGCACTTTAATTTCCAATTCCTCTGCTTCTTTCAACCACTTTTCGGCCCGCCACTTCGAGTTTGATGAATCAATAATAATTTGGCTAAAATCGAATTGTTTTCTCAAATCAATAATTTTCAATTTGGGATTTCCTGAAATAATGAGAAAATCAACAGCAAAAGGAGAAGGAATAGTTGAATAGGTATTGCAATCGACAACAGCAATCTTTTTATCGTAAAACTGAGCAAAGTTATCTTTCAGCATTAAATTAGGTGTTTGTTCAGTTCTTTCTTTTACATCAACAAATTTGGTCTGTTCAACGCCTATTTCCCACCAGTTGTGCTTTACGTGAAATAACAATTGATTTTCATCCGAATAAAAAGCWGAATCTGCAACCARTGTATTTTKCCTGCCATCYACRAAATCATAAGCAGCGGTTTTCTTAATGTTGTAAACGATGAATTTCCGCTGCGYTTGTTGTTGGTGMGACTCAAAAAGCTGGAGGCACAACACACCGATAATGATAAAAAAGGCAAGTCGGATATACTTTAAATTTATCACGCTGAAGTAAGCCAAAACAAGCCCKATGATGATATAAATTGCCCATGTTTCTGCAATATTAATTGATATTCCGCTCAAAAGTGAATAGGGCTGACCTTCAATATAATAAACCGAAGCGTTGAGCAGCCAAAGAGCTTTTTTCAGCACCCAAGCCAAAACACCGCATAGCAGTTCAATTGGCGAAAGAATGAACATAAAAACTCCAGTGTAAAGAATCACCGTTGCCAGTGGAATCACCACCAAATTCGAGAAAAGAAAATAATTCGGAAACTGATGAAAATAGAGCAAGCCTAGCGGGAAAGTCGCTATCTGAGCAGCTATCGAAACAGTGGACAATGTCCAAATACTATCCAAAAGGCGATTTCCCCATTTACCCAAAATAGGAAAATCCGGCTCCCACAAATGGTAAAGTTTTGGTTGAATAAAAACAATACCAATCACGGCAAGGTAGGAAAGCTGGAAGCCAACCTGCATAATGAGATACGGGTCATAAATCAACAGCACCAGAGCCGATGCCGCCAACGTGTTGTAAATGGTGGTGTTGCGCTTTGACGCCTTGCCCAATACCACGAAACTGAACATGGCGGTGGCACGTGTCACTGATGGTGAAAGTCCCGTAAGCGTGGCGTAAAACCAAAGTAGCAGCAACATCAAAACCGCTTTGATGATATTACCGTATTTCATCTTTTCTACAAACTGTAACCACATATTCAGCAAAACGAAAATTATGCCCACATGCAATCCCGAAACGGCCAGTACATGCATAGCACCTGCGCTGGCATAGGCCCTTCGCAAGTCCTTGTCCAACTCATCTTTGTAGCCCAAAATCAAAGCCGATCCAACTGCAAATTCATCACCCTCAATGTTGTATTTCTTGAAAATACTCATCAAGTGTTTACGCACTTTATCTGCCGAACCAATGATGCTCCACTTTGGCTCTTGCTCGAGAAATTTCCATTTCTCAGAAGGCGCGTATAATTGGTTGTTAATTTGATGGAATTCCAAATACTGCTTGTAATTGAACGCCCCCGGGTTTTGGGGTGGTGAAACCTCATTCAAACTCGCAGCAACCAATACAGTATTCCCATATTCTATGCATGCAGCAACGCTGTCTTTCTGAAAATAAGCAATTACCTGCCCCGAAACAGTTTGCCAATTATCACCTTTTTTTAATGCCTTTATTTCAAGAATAGTTTTGTACGACTTTCGTTTTTCAGTGAGTGGCTCGACAACTTCAGCCATCAGCGCATCCCCTTTTTCATAAAAATATGTATAATGACTGGCGACAAACTTCTCGGTTTTTTCAATGGTCAATTGATAGCCGAAAATAAAAAACAGGAGCACCACAAAAAACCCATACACCCAGCTCAAGCTGTAACGGATATGAAACCGTTTCATGTTTGCCATCAACCACAAGGCAATCAGCAGCCCACCTACCGCAAAATAGATATGCTGCACCTTAACTTGCAGGTAAATTGCAGCAATAATGCCAACAATAAAAGGAATTGCGAGCCGCAATAGCGGTGCCTTATTCCATAAATTCATACGGGGAAAATAGAAAAATAAATTAGAAATGCAAAGCACTCAGGACAGGCCTGCATTCCAGCCTGTGTGAAAATAGTAATTCAGAAACATGAAACTGCTTTCATGTTTCAAGCCATATTCACCAACTTGTTGCGGAGCTTTTTCAACGGTTCTTGCAAATCAGCAAGATGTGAATACAGGATGTCGTATTTCGAATGAGTAATGGCATTGATGGCCTTTTCCAATTCTTCGAGTTCCACAAGCACTTCTGCACAGTCCTTGTAATCATCCTTGAATACTCCCAGCATTTTTTTCACATTATTATAAGTATATGTGTGGTCCCACAAATCGGTATTAAACTCTTGATCCAGTTGTTCAGATTTTATTTTCGAACATGCAAGGTACAAGCTTTCCACCCATCCACCTGCCACCATCATGGTTGCCAGATGAGCCCGATCTTCACTGTACATTTGATCTTCAAGATGTCGATAGGCACGGGTCAACAATACCGATTTATTTATTGTTGTGTCATTTGATGTGATTTTCTCAATCAGTTCAAGGTCAAAAGCACTTTCCACACCAAGTTGCTTAGCCAGTTTAACGATGGCCTCAAGGTAAGTGGCAGCATCCTGTGTTTGCCCAAAAGATACAGCAAAAATCAAGTCCGCACCATAGATACCCAAGTTCATAGCTTGCACTTTGCTGTTAGAATAATTGCCTGCCTTTGATGTGGGATTTAAAAGTGATTTATCATAGCCRTAGTCAGTRTCTTTCAAYAACTTATTAAACTCGTGCACCTGCTCRATGCTYACACGGATTGTACCCAACTGACGCAGGTAATCCACCGAYAAACTATCAGCTTTTTCATAATCATASACCYTRGCAGTAGTTTGCTTTTYATCGCCACACGCGGCAAAAAACAACACAAACATTCCTACTGCACTGAATTTCAAAATCTTACGGCTCATCTCCTGTGTTTTTGTAATGCTACTGGCTGATTTAAAGCTAAAAGTAGAAAAACAAAATGCCACTGCAATTACAATTTAGACGAACAAAGCAAATATTTAGACAAACACTTTCTTTGTGTCAAAAAGGGCATGCAAGATAGAAATCCTAAAAAGACAAAAAAATTAAATTTGGATATCTTACAGGAAATGTAAATTACTCCTCCCTAAAAAAATCCAGAGCTGAAAGATCAATGAGGTGGACGCTYGTGTAATAGTAATGCAGCACATCATTAAATGGRATGCCTTCGTTTGCCATGCGCATRGCCCCCTCTTGGCACAGCCCCACYCCGTGCCCAAAACCATTTCCCTTGAGCAAAACCGAATCTTCYTGCTGCTCAATTGAGAAAAAGGTGGATTCTAATTTCCAGTCGATGCGCACACGGTTCAGATTCACCGAAGTATCATCAGCAGGGAAATACTGGGTGCGCTCATCTGGATAATAATTCAATGCAAATTCGAGGTAAGTGCTGTCTTGCACAGGATAATTARATTTTCTTTGCAGATAATTGAGCCAATTTTCTTTTGGTATTTTGCGCTCCCAGTATGCATGTGGCTGCCCGGAGCAAAWGGTATCACAAACCGACTTTAAATAAGAAACGGGGTATTTCCACACCTCTTCCGAATTGATGGTTTGTCCTCCGCAATTAGAGTGAAAAGATGCCGTGATGAGGCGAATGTCGCTATCCACYAACACCAGACCCTTGGTGATAAAAGCGGCCTTTGGAATTTCGGGGTTAAAGCGGCTTTTCCCGTTATACACCTGGCAATGCACACGATCRCACAGGTAATATCCTTCTTTTTCGTGCCTACGCAAGTTGCTCAGCGCATAGGTACGGCAAATAATAGACTGTACTTTRTAATATTCGGGCAGTTGCTTGGAACCAGCTTCCGATTCCACAACCCCAGAGACGTAATGCTCGATGTAAGCGTGGTTGATGATGCGTATACGGTTCCCACTAACAGTAATCGTAAAATTATCGTGAAAAGTACGCTCCTCCAAACTTGGAATAACCGCCTTGATACGCACACTGGCACCCCATTGTTTGCGTTTCAGTTCTATTTTGCTGAATTGCCCGATTTGGCGCGCAAAGGTCTTCACCACAATTTTTCCATCCTTAATAAAAGCGCTGATTACAGTGTGTTTCTCTAAATCAAAAATTTTCTGCCCATCACCTAAAATTTCGTAATTACCTTCGGACGGTGCTACAATCACAGAAGAAACATTCACTCCCGAGAACACGCGAACATTAATAGTTTGCGTATGTGGCGAAGGGCCAAAAGAGAGCAAGAAAAAAGAAAGAAAGACCAGCAAATATGGCAGCCAGTGAAAAATCATGTTTACAAAAATAAGGATGGTGAAATTGGTGTGTTCAACCTTCTGAAAGAGTTTTCAACATCAACCGTGCGGTTTTTTCTGATGCTCCTTTTCCACCTAATTTTTCTTTCAGCAATTTGTAATCCGCGAGCATTTGTCCACGGTAATCGGCATTGTTCAACAATTTATAAAGTTCAGCTTTGAGGTTTTTCTCATTGAATTCGGATTGAATCAATTCCTTTACTGTTTCTTTTCCCATTATTAAGTTCACCAGTGAAATGTAATCCACCTTCACCAATCGTTTGGCGATTTGATAGGAAATTTTTCCACCTTTATAGCAGACCACTTCGGGCACACTGAAAAGAGCAGTCTCGAGCGTGGCAGTGCCTGAAGTTACTACCCCTGCGGTGGCATGTTGCAGCAGTTCGTAGGTTTTTCCTTTCAATATTTTTGTGGAAGAATTCTGCACAAATTGCCTGTAAAATTCATCGGTGATTGAAGGCGCAGCACCAATCACAAATTGGTAATCGGGAAATTCTTTTCCCATCTTGAGCATCACAGGTAGCATTTTAGAAATTTCCTGTTTTCGACTGCCAGGCAGAACAGCAACAATGGGTTTTTGTTCTAATTGGTTGTCTCCAATAAATTCCTCAAATGATTTTTTTTCTCTTTCATAAGAGACAATCGCATCCAGCAACGGATGTCCGACAAATTCCACATCATAATCAAATCGTTGGTAAAACTCTTTTTCGAATGGAAGTATGACAAATAGCTTGTCCACTGATTTCTTTATCTTTTTTACCCTTGATTGTTTCCACGCCCATACTTGAGGTGAAATGTAGTAGAAAACCCTCATTCCTTTTTCTTTGACGAATTCGGCAATGCGCAAATTGAACCCGGGATAATCAATGAGAATGACTACATCAGGACGATATTTTTCAATGTCATTCTTGCAGAAAGAGATGTTTTTAAAAATGGTTCGCAAGTTCACTACTACTTCTGCAAAACCCATAAACGCAAGTTCATCTATGTGCTTCACAATTGCTGCGCCCTGCTCTCGCATCAAGTCACCACCCCAACAGCGGAATTCAGCCGACTCATCCAGTTTTTTAATTTCTTTGATAAGGTTGGAACCATGCAAATCACCCGATGCTTCACCCACTATAATGTAATACTTCATCGAATGTATTTCATGTAAACAACCACCACCCCGAAAATGAGCAGAGTGAACAGTACGCCACGAGCTGCGTAGTCATATTTCTTTTGGTAAAACCAATAAAAAACCAGCGCAGTAACAATCAAACTCAGCGAAATAATTTTCGGCTGGTTTCCAGTATTGTTCAGAAATAATCCGTGCGTAAAGTATTGAATTCCCCGGCTGGGGTGGCTCAGCAAATACATCCCGCACCACACCCAAAAACCGACAAAAGTACCGATGAATCCAGCAACAAGTCCAACCCACGTTTTGTTCCATTTGTGGCCGTGTTTTTTCGGTATCATTGCTCCAAATCTCTGATGGCTTCAATGGCGCTGTGCGCAGTTAAATCGTATTGCACAGGCACAATAGACACGTAGTTGTTTTCCAGCGCCCAAATRTCTGTGTCTTTGCCTTCGTCATAATTTCGAAAAACGCCCGTGAGCCAAAAATATTTCTTGCCTGTAGGGTCCTTGCGCTCATCAAATTCTTCTTCCCAATTGGCGTTGGCCTGGCGACACACCTTCACGCCTTTGATTTGGTATTCGTCAATRGCAGGTACGTTTACATTAAGGCAAATGCCTTTGGGCAGACCTTTTTTCAGCACTTTCTCTGTAATGTCTTTCACGTATTTTTTTGTTGCCGTAAAATCCGCTTCCAGCGAATGGTCGAGCAGGGAAAAGCCAATGGACGGGATGTTTTCCAACGCCCCTTCAATAGCGGCTGACATAGTGCCTGAATAAATCACGTTTATCGAGAAATTCGCCCCGTGATTGATGCCCGAAACAATCAAATCGGGCTTACGGGACACTATTTTATCTATAGCCAGTTTTACACAGTCAACGGGTGTGCCGCTACAACTGAAGCCTTCAATGTCGTCATCTACCTGTACTTTGTTGATACGCAAAGTGGAATTGACAGTAATGGCCATGCCTGACCCGGACTGTGGCTTATCGGGG
Organism: Flavobacteriales bacterium; assembly: GCA_002746335.1. Taxonomy (GTDB): domain Bacteria; phylum Bacteroidota; class Bacteroidia; order Flavobacteriales_H. The sequence goes on from NVWW01000022.1 coordinate 17,784, forward strand.
GCCACTACTACCACATCACCCATGGTTTTCATCACTTCCACCAGGGCGCGGATGCCAGGGGCGGTAATGCCGTCATCGTTGGAAACTAATATCAAGGGGCGTTTGGCCATGAGAAAAAAGGCAAGACAAAAGTAACAAAAAGAAAGGCTTTAGGTGAACTGGCTACATTACGGAAGCTTTCCGGGTGATGAAAAAAAGAAAAGCGCCCATTTAGGAAAAAATGAAACTTTTATCTTAGCATTTTGATAGCTCCTTATATTTCCTGCCACTATAGAACCCGTTTAAAATACATGGGCATGTTCAATGTGGCGAACTAACCGTTATAGGGATACCAGGTTTGGGTGCGGTAGAAAAAGGCAACATAACCGCGCACTTTTAGCTTGTTTCCTTCTCGCCAGATCTTGCAATCATAGACGGTCCCGTTGTTTGGGTCCAGAATATTTCCTTCCTCATACATATTGCCATCCTTCTCAAGCTCTTTGATGATCTCCATGCTCTTTATCTTCTTGTTGTGCCGTAAATCGTCCTCATCGCATTCACTACACACCGGGTCTTGGTCTCCGCCCGGTTCCCGAAAGAGTTTGGTGATTTTACCATAGTACTTCCCATCGCTCTTTTTATAGATCTCAACAACGCTCTTAGCCTTGCCGGTGTCATCATCAATGGTCTTCCATTTTCCAACAATACTTTGGCTGAATCCACCTGTGGCGAATGTCATTAAAATTACTGTCATTAAAGTTCTCATGATTCCTGAATTTTCTCGGTTAAACATTAGTTTAAATCTTTTGAAATGGGCTCTTCTTTAGATAACCAGTAACGGAATATCAACCGCACCTCGAACATCAGGCCGTCTTTGATATCACCATCATACTTGGTGCGGTTGCCACCGAAATTCACAAGAGCCAGTTTCATGTCCACCTTTTCGTCTTCCGGAAAGTAGCGGTAAGTGCGCAGTATGCTGTGGCCTGCCCGAAGGTTAAGCACCAGGTTCTTTGTTACGAACACATCAGTGAAGACAAAGATGTTGTTGTCTACTTTCTCCAGATACACATCTTCCTCACTGAGGCCGTAGGAATTGATTCCACCCCTGAAACCTACGCCCGTCCAAAAGCGGTCATGCGCCCGATAGTACAGAAAGGCCCTATTCATCATGTTCACATCGAACTGCAGCTTGTCATTCACCTTCCAGTAAAAGCCCAGGCTGGGTGACAGCAACGGCCCGAAGAACTCTTTGTTGGCATACACGCCCATCCTCCAGGTGAGGTTCTCGCTTTGCTTGCAGTTGACAAGCAACACACCTCCAAATTGGAAGTGATTGCCATCAAACAAAGTTGGCATGTCACTTATAAACTTGGGCACAAGCACGAAGGTACTCTGCCACTTCTCGTTCCAATTGTGCTGATAACCAAACTGCAGGTTCACAAAGGCATATTCATCCGGAATGATAATATCCCCGCCATTAGGCATGTCTATGCGGTTGAACAAGGTCATGTGGCTGCTTTCTGTACCAATAAAAAACACGTTCTTGTTCTTAAGTATAAAGGGCACCTTCGCCTCCAACGCTACATGCTGTATGGTACGATACTGCTCGGGATAGTTCTTCTTCTGCGCCATGGGTGCATAGCGCAAGTACGCACCGGCCAGATCCACATAGTCCTGTGCATTGGCCATTGCCAGCCAAAAGAACAAAGCTATTGATATTAGTTTTTTCATGGTTTGCGTTTTTGCTGTTTTTCTAACTACATCCCTCATCAAAACCTGTAGCTCAAAGTTAATCCGCTTGAGTTTATAACAAAATTAAAAAGGGTCTTTTTCATGATTAATAATTTGACAGGACAAAGATGAGGCAAAAAACAAGTGGGCAGCAAACCAACATTTGAAAAATACGTATTTTTTATTCTATTCAATATGTATTGAATTAACGATTACATTAAGTTACTTTACGTATTTTAAAACCGATAATTTAAAAAAATAATTTCCAAGTTTTCGCCTGCCGAGGTGATGAAGTCACATTGAGCTTGCCGAAACATCTCTACCACGCAGGCACGATTAATATTTGGGCTAATTGTTATTTGGGTATTGATTTATTGTCCAATTTCAAACATCTGACTACTAACCATAAAAAACACAATGGAAAATAGGGGGTTTTCGTTCAGGGTTTTCCCTGAATTTCATGAGGGTTTACCCTGATTATGTGACATTTATATACCTAAGTGTTAAATTCGCATGGTGCAAAAGATAACGCTAGCCATAGCAGACGACCACCCCATGATGAGGAGGGGCGTGGATATTACTGTAAAAACATTTGATCACATTGATCTAATCATCAAAGCAAGCAACGGCAAGGAATTAATTGAAAAAATCAAAGCACAGCCCCCCGATGTGGTGTTGATGGACCTGCGGATGCCCGAGATGGACGGGTTCAAAACCACGACTCACTTGCGAGCCAATTACCCAAGTATGAAGATATTGGCGCTGTCGTTTTTCGATGAGGAAGCGACCATCGCCCGCTTCTTGAAAGCAGGAGGTAACGGTTATCTCACTAAAGAAGCCGGTGCAGATGAGTTAAGCATGGCTATTGATACAGTGATGCAAACGGGTTATTATTTTAGTGATAACGTTTCAAAAACCATATTGAAGAACCTGTCTGGTGAGCAACAGACAAATCCAAAACTGCATGGTACTGCTGATTTTACGGAGCGCGAGTTGGAAATCATCCGAATGATATGCAGCGAGCACACCACTGCCAATATTGCCAAAAAACTCTTTTTAAGCCCCAAAACCATAGAGGGCTACCGCAAAACGATACTGGAAAAGGCAGGGGTTAAAAATACTGCGGGCCTGGCGCTTTTTGCTGTTAGGAACGGACTGGTGGAGTGAGGGAAAAAGTACATCTATTTTGTAAATAGTAACAAACTAAGAAAAATGAAAACCAGTACAGCTATAAAGATTTTACTGGTGGACGACCACGCAATTTTTAGAAAAGTAACCCGGATAGCTCTTAACGACTTTGACGACATTGACATCGTTGGCGAGTGCTCAGATGGTTGTCAGGTTTGCGATTTCCTTGACGAAAATGACGTGGATGTAATACTCATGGACATTACAATGAAAGATATAGACGGAATTCAAGCGACACAACTTGCAAGACAAAGGCACCCAAATACAAAAGTTGTTGCCTTCACAAGCCATAGCGGGCAAAGGTTCAAAGACGCGATGTATGTTGCAGGCGCTTCTGCTTACCTTGACAAAGGGGCAAGCCCGCAAACAATCAAAGAGACAGCAACAGCAGTAGTCAATGGCGACAATGTACAGAAAAGGGACAGAATGCTCGCATATATAAGAGTTCATATTCCATTTCACAAATACACTAACATGACTATCCACACAGACGAGCAACTACAAGCAATAATTGACGAACACAGTAAAGAGATGAATGACAATAAATAAACACTTGCTTTATACAGACCCGTTCTTTTCGAAATCAAGGAAGGCATATATTATGGACGCTATAAATACTGTGAGGCAAACCATCTGTGCTGTAAAAACGACTTGTGAAATTGGATTGTACCCATCAGTGCAAAATCTGCCACACGGCCCCAATGCATGATGCCATTATTTCCCCTTAAATGTTAAATCTTCTTAACGAAACGGTCGTTGAGAACAATTTTTCTCAAATTTGAAACACCATATTCTTAACTCTAAATTCTTTGGGCGGCAAAGAAGTAGTTAATACACAACCCACCATTTCTCAGAAACCCGACACAATTTAAGCTCCTTTTTGTAATTCACTTCAAATAATTCGATTGAATACATTTGTGGGGCGAAATGATGAGATTGACTACCTACCTGATGACCATTTGAAGCAATAATTGAAATTAAATAAGTGAAATTCAAAGGAAACATAAAGGAGTGTCTGCAACTCACTACTGTTGAGAAGCAAAACTGTCATGTACTCAAGGAAAAGCTGGAACGCAGTTTAACAATACTGTGGTTTGAATCTGGCACCAATGAACTGCTTATCGATGATAAAGAGCACACTTTTGTCAAAAACCAGGTTGTTTTTCTAACCGAATTTCACCGAGTTGAAGTGAAATCGATTGAAAAGATTAGATTTTTGAGATTTAACAGGCCCTTTTACTGTATTCTCGATCAGGACTCAGAAGTAGGTTGTAAGGGTATCCTATTCTACGGGGCTTCGCAATTGCCTATCATCCAAATTCCAGAGGAAGAGTTGGAAAAATTTGAAACCCTGTGGAAAATGTTCACCATCGAGATGGAATCAGACGATAGCTTGCAAACAGATATGTTGCAAACCATGTTGAAGAGATATTTGATCCTGTGTACTCGATTATACAAGGCACAAGCAAATTATCCTGAAGAGAGAATAAACTCTGACATCGTAAGGGAGTTTAACTTCTTGGTAGAGGAGCACTTCAAAACAAAACACACCGTAGCAGAATATGCAGATCTGCTGAATAAATCTCCAAAGACCATATCCAACATTTTCGCTATGATGGGATCCATACCTCCACTACAATATATACAGGAGCGAAAAGTATTGGAAGCGCGAAGACTTTTGCGCCATACCGATATGCAAATACAGGAAGTAGCCTACGACATCGGCTATGATAATATTCAGGCATTCAGCCGGTTTTTCAAGAAGCAAGAAGGCATTTCTCCTTCTCAATTCAAAGAAAACAGATAGGTAGAAAAAATTACAAAATGCTTAGCAGGCAAGTAGTAGAACAGCTTTACTCCCCTACCCACTCTGTATAATATTCAATGGGTTTTCGTTGGCCCTGGGGCCAAGCATCGGCAGGATAGCCGAGGAAGAAAAAACCCATGCAGCGGTCTTTTTCACCCAGCCCAAGAAATTGCTTCATTTCATCAGAATAGGTAATACCACCAGTGTTCCAGTAACAGGCAAGCCCGTAAGCAGTTGCGGTAAGATGCATGTTTTGCACAGCACAGGCCACTGCGGCTATCTCTTCTATTTCAGGTATTTTTTCGGTTTCCTGCCTCCTCATGCAAATGGCAATCACTGCCGATGACAGCAACGGCCTGCTTCTGAGTTTTTCGTATTTAACGGGGTTAAATTTTTCTTGCGGTGTAACTTCCTTGTATTTTTCCGAATGGAATTCAGCTAATTTTTTCAACCCATTACCCATAAAAATCTTGAAAAACCACGGTTGCGTCATGCCGTGGGTGGGCGCCCAACGAGCGTTTTCGAGCAATGCTTCGATGATTTCCCGATGAACTTTTCGTGAAGAAAAATTTTCGGGTTTGATGCTGCGCCTGTCGCAGATAACAGCATTGATTTCGCTTAAATTGTGGCGCATTAGGTTAAAAATTGAGAATTGGGATTTTCAATTTTTAAATTCCAATCAGTATGCTTCATCATAATTCACTTCCACATCAGCAGTGATGGGGTGCGACTGGCAGGTGAGAATGTAGCCATCTTCTACTTCAGAATCAGTGAGTGCGTAGTTCATATCCATCTTCACTTTGCCTTTCATCAGTTTAGCACGGCAGGTGCTGCAAACAGCTCCTTTGCACGAAAAAGGGGCGTCCACGCCTGCATCATGTGCCGCATCGAGAATTGCCAACCCATCGGTTGAAAGCTCAAAAGTTGTTTCATCACCATCCATTACAACCGTTACATTGCTAAGCACGTTGCCAACAGGCGTTTCATCCGCTGCTTTTTCCGCTTTTTCAATATCTTCAATAACTGCCGTGAAATACTCAATATTGATTTTTTCGGAACGCACACTCAACCCTTCCAGTGCATCTTTCACGTTTTTCATCATTGGCGATGGTCCACAAATGAAAAAATCGTGAGTAGCATCCTCGTCAAGATATGTTTCCATCAGCGCTTCCGCTTTTTCGGGTGTGATAATTCCTGTCAGCAATTCTTCTCCTTCCGGATTGTTATCCAGAATATGATGAATTTGCAACCTGCCTGAATTAGCTTCTGCCAAATCAATCAATTGATCTTTAAAAATGATGGAACTCTTGTCACGGTTAGCATAAAAAAGCGCGAGGTTACTCAATGGCTCAACATGCAGCACCGTTTTGATGATGGAAATAATCGGTGTAATACCGCTGCCGCCTGCAAAAAGCACATACGTTTTCTTGTTGGAGGGATGAAGCTCAGTGTGAAAGTTTCCCATTGGCGTCATCACATCAAGTTCATCTCCCACATTAGCCTTGTCATTAAGGTAAGTTGAGACCTGGCCTCCGGACACCTTTTTGGCTGCAATTCGTATTTCCTTTTCTGTTGCTGGCGAACTACAAAAAGAATATGACCTACGGACTTCTTTACCGTTGAAATCAAATTTCAACGTGAGATACTGCCCCTGAATGTATTTGTATTGATCTTTTAACTCATCAGGGACATCAAAAGCAACTGAAACACAATCATCTGTTTCCCTTCTTACATCTGTGACTTTCAGCTTGTAAAACTTTGCCATTTTTTCGTTTTTTTTGCGCATGCAAATATATCATTATATTCGACTTTTATGAATGGCATTACTCTCAAAAAATGAATATTCAAATTACAAAACCGAAAGTTGAAGATGCTGCACAATTGGCTAAGATTTGCAAGCAAACTTATACCGAAGCGTACGGTTACGTACATCAGCCGAAAGTATTGCAATTTTACCTGAACCAATCGTTCAACAACGAAATAATAACGACATCTTTGAAAGATGAAAAGCACCAGTTTTTGATTGCGAAAGTAGATGGTGAAATGGTTGGCTATGCACATCTTTTTATTGAAAATAAAGTGGGGCATCTTGAACGTATTTATATACTGCGATCATGGATTGGCAAAGGCATTGGAAAAATATTACTTCAAAAAATAATACAAGTAGCGGCAAATAAATCTTGTAGCTCAATTCAACTTTCGGTTTGGACGGAAGACGAACGTGCCATCGAATTTTACAAAAGAGCTGAATTTGAAATCACAAGCACAAAAATCAGGTCATACAACAATGAAAAATACAACCACTTCATTATGAAAAAGTCATTTCCTTTGTCTTAAATGACACAAATCATATTTCAAAAGCAATACATTCTTAAATTTGCAGCCAATAATTAAAATCATGAACGAAATCCAACTCGAAGAGCAATTCCAGCAAAAAGTTGATGCTGAAATAAAAATCGAGCCCAAGGACTGGATGCCCGATAAATATAGGCAGACCTTAATTCGCCAAATTTCACAACATGCACATTCAGAAATTGTTGGCATGCTGCCCGAAAGCAATTGGATTACCCGTGCACCGAATTTGCGAAGAAAAGTGGCCTTGCTGGCCAAAGTACAAGATGAAGCAGGACACGGACTTTACCTGTACAGTGCAGCCGAAACGCTTCAGATTGACCGCCAAACCTTAGTGGAACAACTGCTTGATGGTACCGCTAAATATTCTAATATCTTTAATTATCCCACACTGACCTGGGCCGACATCGGAGCAATCGGCTGGCTGGTGGACGGTGCGGCCATCATGAATCAAGTAATGCTTCAGCGAACCTCCTATGGGCCGTACTCAAGAGCAATGGTTCGTATCTGTAAAGAAGAAAGCTTTCATCAAAGGCAAGGTTATGAAATTATGATTACTCTTTGCAACGGAACTGTAGAGCAAAAGGAAATGGCACAAGATGCACTGACCCGCTGGTGGTGGCCATCATTGATGATGTTTGGCCCCTCTGATAAGGACAGCGTACACAGTTCACAATCCATGAAATGGAAAATAAAACGTGAATCAAACGATTTTCTTCGGCAGGATTTCATAACCAGAACTGTGGAACAAACAAAGCATTTGGGAATTACCATTCCAGACCCAAATTTGAAATGGAACGAACAAAAGCAAGAATACGATTTTGGAGAAATTGATTGGGAAGAATTTAAAAATGTAATTAGCGGCAATGGCCCATGCAATGCAGAGCGCATGAAAGCGCGTAGAGAAGCGCATGAAAATGGCAAATGGGTAAGAGAAGCAGCAATGGCATATGCCGAAAAACGAAAACAAAAAGCCGTATGAGCGAAGATAACAAAGACAATTGGCCCTTGTGGGAAGTTTTCGTGCAAAGCAAACCAGGCCTTCCGCATAAACATTGCGGTAATGTACATGCCCCGGATGCAGAAATGGCTATAAAAAATGCACGTGATGTTTATACGCGAAGAAATGAGGGGACAAGCATTTGGGTGGTTCCAGCTGAAACAATAATTGCTTCAAGTCCTGAAGATATAGGCTCATTCTTTGAACCGGCAAATGATAAAGTCTATCGTCACCCGACATTTTATAACATTCCAAAAGACGTTAAGTACATTTAATGAATAAAGAACAAGCCCTTTTTCGCTACTGTCTTCGCTTGGGCGATACATCGCTAATTGCAGGCCACCGCTTAAGTGAATGGTGCGGCCACGGTCCTATATTGGAAGAAGACATAGCCATGACCAACATAGCTTTAGATCTCGTTGGGCAGTCACGAACTATGCTACAACATGCAGGCAAAATAGAGGGAAAGGCACGAACAGAGGACGATTTTGCCTATCTGCGGGGTGAACGCGAGTTTTACAATGCATTGCTGGTAGAGCAACCCAATGGAGACTTTGCGGTTACACTCGTAAAGAATTTCTTCTTCAGCGTGTTCAATTACTTCCTTTATTCGGAATTACAAAACAGCAAAGACGAAACAATGGCTGCTTTTGCTGCTAAGTCTTTGAAAGAAGTTTCTTATCATTTGCGCCATACAAGTGATTGGATGGTTCGATTGGGTGATGGCACGGAAGAAAGTCACAGTCGTGTACAAAAAGCACTCAATGACCTTTGGATGTTTACGGACGACCTATTTGCAATGGATGAAACCGATGAAATACTTATCAAAGATGGCAGCACCGTTGATTTGAGTGGCGTCAAACTTAAATGGCAGCAAAAAGTAAAAGAGGTACTCGAAGAAGCAACCCTTAAAATGCCCCAAGATGGTTGGATGCAAAAAGGCAGTAAAGAAGGCAAACATAGCGAACACTTGGGCTACCTTTTGGCGGAAATGCAATCCTTGCCTCGCGCATACCCTAATGCAACTTGGTAACGTTGTCATTCTTGGTTACCTTGCGTGAAACGACTTCCGACATTTCCTACCTCTTATAAATCCGTAACTTTGCAGTATGGCGATTACGAAAGAAATTGATTCTAAAATTATTTGGGATTTGTTAGCAGCAATCCCAGACCCGGAAATCCCTGTTATTAACATTGTAGAACTGGGAGTCGTTCGAAATGTGAAAGTTGCCAATGAAAGTGTAGAAGTAGTCATCACGCCAACTTATTCCGGCTGCCCTGCCATGCAAATGATTGAAGATGACATCAAGGAGCATTTGAAATTAAAGGGGTGCCAAAACGTAAAAGTAACCACCGTTCTTTCACCTGCCTGGACTACCGACTGGATTCCAGAAGAAGCGCGTGAAAAACTCAAAGAATACGGCATCGCCCCGCCCGAAAAACCCACTTCCGATTTTGATGCGCTAATTGGTAAACCCAAGGAATGCCCGCAATGTGGTTCATCTAAAACCGAACTCAAAAGCCAATTCGGATCCACCCCGTGCAAATCACTTTATGTTTGCACTGATTGCAAAGAGCCATTTGATTATTTCAAATGCCATTAACGTCATTCCGAGCGTAGCGAAGGAATCTTTTTCTTGCTCTGCCAATTTCCCTAATTTTACCCACTCAAAACCAAAGCTATGCCTTATCAATTCATAAAGTTCGAAATAGAAAATGCAATTGGGAAAATCACGCTCAACCGTCCCGATGTGCTCAACAGCTTTACCATGCCAATGGGAAAGGAAATGCAAGAAGCATTAGACAATTGTGCTAATGACAAATCCATTAGGGCCGTTTATTTAACTGGGGAGGGACGTGCATTCTGCGCAGGGCAAGATTTGGAAGAAGCCATCGCTCCTGACTCTGAAATTTCCAAAATAGTTAGGACAACTTACAACCCAATCATTCGAAAAATAAGGGCCATTGAAAAGCCGGTGATTTGTGCAGTAAATGGTGTTGCAGCAGGGGCCGGTGCCAATATCGCTTTTGCTTGTGACATTACTTTTGCTGCTGATAGTGCCAATTTCATTCAATCGTTTTCCAATTTAGGATTGATTCCTGATAGCGCAGGCACTTATTTTCTTCCGAGACTGGTGGGGATGCAACGTGCAGCAGCTTTGACAATGCTTGCTGAGAAAATTTCAGCAAAAAAAGCCGAAGAATTCGGGTTAATTTGGAGAGCAGTTCCAGCTGAACAGCTCCACGAAGAAGCATTTGCAGTAGCTGCTAAGCTGGCCAAAATGCCCACCAAAGGATTGGGCTTGACCAAACGGGGCTTTAATCAAGGACTGTGTAATGATTTGGAAAGCCAACTCGATTTTGAAGACCAATTACAGGCAGAAGCAGGTAGTTCTTACGATTATAGAGAAGGTGTGAATGCTTTTTTGGAAAAACGCAAGCCGGAATTTAAAGGGGAATGAACCGTTGATAAATCAGTACAGGTATTTCTCCAAAATATTTATCCAGTTCGCCTTATTTAGATTTAAATGTCCTCATTTATTACCAAAGAACAGTTGAAGACAGTTTCATTGTTCTCTGTCTTATTCATCTCATTTATTCTGGTAAGAGTTTTATTTATCAATGCCGATGCTCCATCCGATATAAGTAATTCAGCCGCTATTTATGCCGATGAAGGATACAAGTCGTTTTCTGCAAGAAATATGGTCTTGTTTCAAAAATTCAACTGGCATTCACTTGACCAATATCAAGGATGGTATAAATCAAGTCCTATTATTAATTACATTTATGTCCAGGCCTTTACTTTGTTCGGCATACATCTCAGTACAGTCAGGTTGGTTTCTGTTTTCTTCTCTATTCTCACATTTATTTTATTATTCATTTTGCTCAAGAGTTTTTATAAACAAGGCGCAAAAATTGCTCTTCTCACATGCGGCTTGATTTGTTTTTCATACGTATATATCATTTACAACAGGTTAGGCCTTTTTGAAACCCCGCTTAATTTTGTTCTATTACTCTTTGCCGGAAGTAGCGTTTTATTAGTAAAAGAAATATTTCATAACAGGTATTCATTTAATGCTGCGCAATCAGTTAAGTTCTGTGTCTTAAGTTTCATTGTGATAGCAAGTTTCATTGCGTCAATCTATATAAAAAAAACCGCTTATATGAGTTTATTCCCACTATGTGTGGGGTCTGCCATTATGCTTCTTTTTATTTACCTGAGAAGAAAACAATACGCTGATGTGCTCATCAGTACCATTCTCAAAACAACCCTACTAACACTATTTATAGCATTGGCTGCTTCATATTTTTTGATAAATTACATTTTTGAAATAAAAGAGGTTTTTCACTATCGCACGCCTCTGGGAGATATTATCCCGCTGATAAAAAGAATTATATCAAACAAGTTTATCTACTTAAACCCTATTCTCTTTTTCTGTGGAGGAGCGTATGCTTTGTTCTCTGTTTATTCCTTTATTACAGCAACTTTTATCAAAGAAAATAACTTCGAAAAAGTAATTGATTTCATCATTTCCTGCTGGTTTATACTGGGCTTTTTCTCCGTAGCAGTATTTGATTATCAGCCAACACGATACTTTCTTCATCTCTATCCCCCTCTTTTCATTTTAGCAGCACGAATGTTGTTAGTTCCAATAAACAGCGACCTGAAGCAGCAATTTACCTCGAAAAAGTCCTTTTTTTTTCATTGCTTAATCGGATTATTAGCATTTATTACTCTGTTAAACTGCTTCAATTTTTGCACGTTAAAAATACTTGGCGAGCAACCCCGGTCTATTATATATGCTATAGCCCTTCCGTTAATTACTGTTTTACTTCTGCTTAAATTATATCCGAAAATTGAACCGCTGTTTACCAGCATAAAAAGAGTCAGGATCCTGGTAGTATTATTATTTTGTTTTCAACTTTTCTTTTATTTGAAATGGGCACTTAATCACGAAGAAAAAATATACAACACTTCTAAATATCTTGCTCAAATAATCAATGAGAATGAAGTATTAGCTGGCCATTGGGGCCCGGTTTTAGGACTTGAAAATGAGGTAAAAACATTGTATATTCAAGGAAAAAGAAAAAACTTCACCAACTTTGATAAAATTCAGCCAAAATATGTTGTTTTGCTTGTTGGAAAAGGAAGCAAAATGCTTGAAAATGAATATTCTTATGCTTTTTCCAATTCAAAATTAATTACATCTTTTACCTTAGGTGATTTCCGAATAAAAATTAAACAAATTGAGTGGAATAATGAGTGATAATAATTTTGACAAGGATATCAAAATAGGTGTACTCGGCAGTGGTACGATGGGCAGTGGCATTGCACAAGTAGCCGCTACTGCAGGCCATCGAGTAGTTTTGTTTGACACAAACGCAGAAATGCTTGACAAAGCCAAAAGCAAACTGCAAAAAATCCTTGCACGATTGGTTGAAAAAGAAAAAATCACGGAGAACACTTCAAGAGATATTTTTGACAGAATTGAATGGGCAACATCACTAAGTGATTTTACGGATTGCGGACTTATTATCGAAGCCATTATCGAAAATTTAGACATCAAGCAAAAAGTATTTAAAGAACTGGAAAACATTGTGTCTGAAAATTGTGTGCTTGCCACCAATACATCTTCTTTGTCTGTTACTTCAATAGCTGGCAGCTGCCAAAAGCCTGAAAGAGTTCTTGGAATCCACTTCTTCAACCCAGCGCCTCTCATGCCCTTAGTGGAGATTATTCCAGCTGTACAAACAAATGATGATATTTTTGCGAATACCCGCGCATTGATAGATAATTGGGGTAAGGAGACAGTAGCCGCCAAAGATACACCCGGCTTTATTGTCAACCGTTTGGCTCGCCCGTTTTACGGTGAAGCGATTCGCATTTACGAAGAAGGGTTTGCTGATATTCCTACCATTGATTGGGCAATGAAAGAAATTGGTGGGTTTCGTATGGGGCCTTTTGAGTTGATGGATTTCATTGGGAATGATATCAATTACACCGTTACTGAAACCGTTTTTAAAGAGTTCTTTTACGACCCAAGATATAAACCGTCATTCACCCAAAAACGAATGGTGGAAGCCGGTTGGCTTGGGCGCAAAACACAAAAAGGATATTATGATTATTCCGAAAACACGCAAAATCCTGAGCCAAATAAAGATAGTGATATTGGACACGACATATTTATTCGGATTTTAGTCATGTTGATTAACGAAGCTGCAGAGGCCTTATTCTTGAATATTGCGTCAAAAGAAGATTTAGATTTGGCCATGACCAAAGGGGTTAATTATCCGAAAGGATTATTGAAATGGGCTGATGAACTCGGAATTCAAAATGTATTGGATTCACTGGAATTTCTTCATCAAGAATATGGCGAAGACCGCTACCGCCCCAGTCCTATTTTACGCCAACTCGAAAGAGAACACGCAGGTTTTTACTTCAATTCACATGAAAAGTGTGAACACAACCACAACGATGAACATTAATACAAATGGATGAAAAGGCATATTATCATTCTCCTATTGGCATAATTGAGCTTACAGGCAGCAATGCAGGAATTTCTTCTCTATATTTTGTAGATGATTATACTGAAAAAAATCATATCCCTGCTAATTTACGGGCTTGCGTAAAGCAACTGGATGAGTACTTCAAAAAAAAACGAAAAATATTTGAACTAAAATTAAATCCAGACGGTACTGAGTTCCAAAAAACCGTTTGGAATAAATTACAAGATATCCCTTATGGAAAAGCCGTCTCCTACCTTGAAATTGCAAAATCTCTTGGCAACAAAAACGCAACTCGGGCAGTGGGAAATGCAAATGGGAAAAACAAAATCTCAGTTATCATACCCTGCCACAGGGTAATAGGCATCAATGGAAAATTGACTGGATATGCAGGTGGTTTGAAAAGAAAGAAATGGTTACTCGATTTTGAAAACAGTTCAAAACAGACCTCCTTATTTGACTGATTTATGGACGAAAAAAATTTAGCAACCAGAGTTGTTGACCTCATGTATAACAACGACCCATTCAGCCAATGGCTTGGAATCAAGCGCATTGAGGATGTGACAGGACGTTCGGTTTTAAAAATGACGGTGCGGAAGGAAATGCTCAACGGGTTCGATATAGCACATGGCGGAATCACCTATTCATTGGCTGACAGCGCTTTGGCCTTTGCATCGAACTCACATGGCAGAATGGCGGTTTCGGTAGAAACATCAATTTCTCACATTGAAAAAATACATGAAKGCGATATCCTCACAGCGGTCGCAGAAGAAGTCAGTATTTCCAACAAAATCGGAATATATCAAATTACCATAACCAATCAGGAAAACRAGAAAGTAGCACTATTCAAAGGAACAGTTTACCGGACAAGTAAAGATTGGTTTCCAAAAGGTGCAGATAACGAATAATTGCGAATTTTCGAATAGGCCAATGCCGARACAAACAACAAAAAGAGAACTTGTTTATCCTGATTTAAGCTATAAAATTATTGGGTGTGCTTTCGAAGTTTTTAATGAAATTGGTTCAGGACATAAAGAAGCATATTATCAAAAAGCATTGTCAATCTCATTACAAAACAACAACCTRAAAATTAAAGAACAAGTTTACTCCCCATTAAAATTCAAAGGTCATTTGGTCGGCAAAAACTTCTTTGATTTTGTTGTAGAAAACAAGATAGTTGTAGAAATAAAAGCTGGAAAGAGGTTTTCCAAAGCGCATTATGAACAAGTATTGAATTATCTAAAGATATCGGAATTAAAACTCGCATTGCTAATTAATTTCGGCACCCAAGAAGTTCGCTGCAAAAGAGTGATAAATTTTGATACTGTAAAAGAACAATTCGCAAATTCGTAACAATTTAATTATCCGTACAAAAATGAAGGATTCATTTATCATAGATGCTATTCGTACACCTATCGGGAATTTCTGTGGCAGCTTAGCTTCAGTACGAACAGATGATTTAGCCGCTTTACCTATCAAAAAGTTGATGGAAAGACATCCTGATTTAGATCCGGTAGTTATTGACGACTTGATTCTCGGCTGCGCCAATCAAGCAGGCGAAGACAATCGCAATGTTGCAAGAATGGCTTTGCTGCTGGCGGGATTGCCACACACAATTCCTGGAGAAACTGTAAACCGGCTTTGCTCTTCGGGAATGAGCGCTGTAATTCATGCTAATAGGGCAATAAAGGCAGGTGATGGCGACATTTTTATAGCTGGCGGAGTTGAAAATATGACACGCGGCCCATGGGTAATCTCCAAAACATCGAAACCTTTTGGAAGAGATGCAAAAATGTTTGATTCAAGTTTTGGCTGGAGGTTCATCAATCCTAAAATGGAAGAATTATACGGTACAGAAGGCATGGGACAAACCGCTGAAAACCTGGTTGACATACACAAAATTTCACGCGAGGACCAGGATGAGTTTTCATATTGGTCACAGATGAAAGCCACAAAAGCACAGGGAAATGGCCGCTTGGCAAAAGAAATTATCCAAGTTGAAATCCCACAGCGAAAAAAAGACCCAATGATTATTGACATAGACGAATTTATTAAACCCAATACCACGCTTGAAATTCTCGGAAAATTGCGTCCTGCATTTCGCAAAGACGGAACAGTAACAGCTGGCAATTCTTCGGGCTTGAATGATGGCGCGGCTGCAATGCTCATAGCCTCCGAAGATGCTGTAAAGAATCACAATCTCAAGCCGATTGCTCGTATCGTTTCATCGGGTGTTTCAGGGGTTGAACCGAGAATTATGGGCATCGGCCCTGTTCACGCTTCCAAAAAAGCATTGAACAAAGCTGGATTAACTTTGAATGACATGGACGTTATTGAATTAAATGAAGCGTTTGCTGCGCAATCACTTGCGTGCACACGCACATGGGGCATTGCCGATGATGACGAGCGCATCAACCCCAATGGCGGGGCAATTGCCATTGGGCATCCGCTTGGAATGACCGGCATCCGCATTTTGCAAACAGCTGCTATCGAGTTGCAAAAGCAGAATAAAAAATACGCTTTAGTGACTATGTGTGTAGGCGTTGGACAGGGCTATGCAACAATATTAGAAAAGGTATAAACGGTGTAATTTCTGACCAATTTTATAATTATTATGTTGAACTTATAAATCATAATTAACTCAACCACAATGAAACTCATCTCATGGAATGTAAATGGCATTCGCGCCAGTGCTAAAAAAGGCTTTTTTGACACCTTGAAGAAACTGGACCCTGATGTAATAAGCCTACAGGAAACCAAAGCTCAGGACGACCAAGTCAGAGAAGTACTTTTCGGAAATACAGATTACCATTTTTACTCCAATTCGGCTGTAAAAAAGGGTTATTCCGGCACGGCTATACTTACAAAAAAAGAGCCGCTCGATGTAAAATCAGATATTGGCATTGAAGAACACGATCAGGAAGGTCGGGTTTTGGCTGCCGAATATGATAATTTTTGGCTGGTAGATGTGTATGTTCCCAATTCAGGCCAGGAGCTTAAGCGGCTCAATTACCGCAACAGCTGGGACAGGGATTTTCTGGCGTATTTGAAAAATCTTGAAACGAAAAAACCCGTCATTTTATGTGGTGATTTAAACGTGGCGCATCAACCTATTGACATCGCCCGCCCGGAAGCCAACTATAACAAAACAGCCGGATACACCCAAGTGGAAATTGACGGCATGGATAACTACACCGGTGCTGGTTTTATGGATACTTTTCGCCATCTTTACCCTGAAAAGGTAAAATACAGCTGGTGGAGCTTTCGTGCCAACGCCCGTGCCAAAAACATCGGCTGGCGCATTGATTATTTTTTGGTGAGCGAATCGTTGAAAAAAAATGTAATTTCAGCCGATATTTTACCGGAAATTCACGGCTCTGACCACTGCCCTGTAACACTCGAAATCCAATTATAAAATACATCTCATGGCAAAAACAGACAAAAGAATAGACACTTATATAGGTAAAGCGCAACCATTCGCACAACCGATATTAAACCATTTGAGAAGTATCATCCATACCACTTGCCCAGATGTACAGGAAACTATGAAATGGAGCTTTCCGCATTTTGATTACAAGGGAATCATGTGCAGTATGGCTGGTTTCAAAGCGCATTGTGCTTTCACTTTTTGGAAGGGTTCTGTGATGAAAGACACGCACAAAGTGATGGAAAAAGTAGGGCAAACTGCCATGGGACAATTCGGAAAAATTACAAGTATGGAGGATTTGCCTTCCGAGAAAGTTCTCACCGAATACATCAAAGAAGCGATGAAGTTGAACGAAGAAGGAACGAAAATTCCCAGAAGAAAAACTACAAAACCCGGCACCAAAACCGTAGAAATTCCCGATTATATGATGGCAGCCATCAGAAAAAACAGCAAATCATTGGAGACATTTGAAAATTTTCCTTACAGCAAAAAAAAGGATTATGTGGAATGGATTTCCGAAGCCAAGCAGGAAGCAACGCGCGAAAAGCGCCTTGGGACAACCGTGGAATGGCTCGCGGAAGGAAAAAGCCGTAACTGGAAATACGAGAAGTGTTGATTAAGCTATGATATACGAATACAAAGGACATAGGCCAGTCGTTCACCAAACTGCTTTTATTCATCCACAGGCAGTAGTAACAGGCAATGTTACCATCGGGCGCAATGTGTATATCGGGCCTGGGGCGGCTATCCGTGGCGATTTTGGTGAAATTATTATCGAAGATGGCTGCAATGTGCAGGAAAACTGCACCATCCACATGTTTCCGGGCGTAACGGTAATATTGGAAGAAATGGCACATATCGGGCATGGTGCTATTGTGCACGGTGCACACATTGGCAAGAATTGTTTGATAGGAATGAATGCAGTAGTGATGGATAATGTAAAAGTCGGTAATGGGTGCGTCATCGGATCGCTTTGCTTTGTGCCCGAAGGCATGGAAATCCCTGAACGAAAAGTTGTGGTGGGTAATCCTGCTAAAATTGTAAAAGATGTTTCGGATGAAATGCTTCAATGGAAAACTAAAGGAACAGCGCTTTACCAGCAATTGGCAAAAGACCTTCATAGCCATTTAAAGGAATGTGAGCCATTGCAAAGGCCATCTGTTTTCAAACCCAAACAAAAAAACGATTACAAAACCTGGAAGGAAATTAAAAAAGGATGAAATTTACTGGGTTTACGAATTTAGTGCTTGGAAAAAAGCGTTTGCTAAGCGAATAATTACCACCGAATTAGAGTACTTGCCCAAGTAAAACCACTGCCAAACGAGGCCAAACATATCAAATCACCCTCTTTCACCTTTCCTTCACGCCATGCTTCGCTTAGCGCAAGTGGAATTGATGCAGCAGTTGTATTGCCGTATTTCTGAATATTGTTGTAAAATTTCTCTTTTGGCAGTTCGAAATGCGCCCGTACTGCTTCCGAAATACGCAAATTCGCTTGGTGTGGGATAATCAAATCCAAATCTTCTGGCTTAAGCCCATTAGCTTCAAGCGCTTCATTGATTATCTGCACAAAACGAACTACAGCATGCTTAAATACCTGCCGTCCGTTCATATAAGGCCAAATACCATTTTCTTCTGTAAGCGTTTCCATATCAATTCTTTTCGCATGGCGTGAGCCCGGTTCGAGTAAGCACAGCTCTTCCGCATATTGACCCTCAGAATGAAGATGGGTGGAAAGCACGCCTCGATTTTCATCTTCACACACTTGTAAAACAGCCGCCCCGGCTCCATCGCCAAATATTACTGCCAAATCCCTGCCTTTGTCGCTCAAATCAAATACATTGCTTTGAATTTCAGACCCAATCACTAAAATAGTCTTATACATCCCCGTTTTAATGTACTGGTCGGCAATGGAAACACCGTAAACGAAGCCTGTGCATTGGGTACGCACATCCAGTGCACCCACTTCTTTTATGCCCAATTCTTTTTGAACTAAAACACCACAACCCGGAAAGTTGTAATCGGGACTGAGCGTAGCGAAAATGATGAAATCAATGTCATTTGGGATGAGGCCGGCATTTTCGATGGCCATCAAGGCAGCCTTAGTGCCCATATTGGATGTGCGGTCAAAACCAGGCTTGAACCAACGTCTTTCCTTTATGCCCGTACGCTCGGTGATCCATTCATCGGAAGTATCAATTACTTCGGCCAATTCATTGTTGGAGACAACTCTTTCAGGCACATAATGACCCAGACCTGTAATGATTGTTCGGTAAGCCATGGTATAACAGCAAGCGAATTTACAGTAAATTGATGTTTTTTTCCAAATATTAAACCTTTCGTATTTTTGTTAGTCAAAGCAACCATTTCAAAATCAAAAACATGAATGTCAAAAATTGCTTGCTAGGACTTTTCCTTTACACCATTTTTATGCTTAATTATTCCCTTGCACAAAACCTGAATCCGTCAATTGGCATTGGTGCTTTGCCAAATGATGCCGACAGCGTTTGCAATATTCCATTGTATTTAGGCGATTATGATAGTTCTGGTTTGCAGGCAGGAGACACTGCAGCCGATTTCACACTTTATGATTTGAATGGCGATTCATTGAACCTCGCCACCGAACTGCAAAAAGGAAAACCCATTTTGCTTGTGGCGGGAAGTTACACTTGCCCTGTTTTTCGCGGAAAAGAGAGCGTGATTAATGACATTGTAACGAATTATTCGAATGACATTTCCACCTTCATTATTTACATTATTGAAGCCCACCCCGATCAGGATACCAGCCCCTATTTCGGATTTGTGAACACCACCAGCACCAATATCAACGAAGGCATTCTCTATCTTCAGCCAAAAACTTATGGCGAAAGAAAAACCGTTGTTACGGATATGCTTTCTGCCATGAACTTTCAAGCACCTGTTTATCTTGACGGCCCTTGTAACAACTGGTGGGAATACTACGGTCCCGCACCCAACAATTCCTATTTGATTAATACAGACGGAACCATTTTCAGTAAACACGGCTGGTTCGATAAATACCCTAATGATATCTACTGCGACATTGATAGTTTGCTGGCCGTTTCTTCAGGAAATTGTAGCAATGGCACTACAAACGGTACTTTTTCCTTTAACTTACTCAGTAGCAATATTGCCACTGGCGCACCTAACACAACTGTTTACGCCTATGGAGAGTTGGTAAACAACAATAGCAAAGATGTTTTAATTGAAATACAGCGATTGCAAGAAAATATCCCAAGCGATTGGTCAACTTCAATGTGCACCGATGTATGCCTTGGCACTTATATTGATTCCACCACAGTACTGCTCGGTGGAGGACAAACCCAGTCATTCACCATGTATTTTTACACGCAGGCAACTCCTGACAGCGGTGGGGTGAAAATCGGCTTCCGCAATGCAACTGACCAAAGCAATGCTTTTACACAGTGGTTTTATGGGGTAACGGATAGTGCACTGGTTAGTACATATGATATTTACAGCAAAAATATTACCCATTCCATCTACCCAAATCCGTTTTCTGAAAAAGCAACCATTGAGCTTTATGATTTCCAGATAAATATCGGGGCGAATTACGAATTGAGAATTTATGACTTGTTTGGAAGAAAAGTAAGAGAATCAAAAATTATAAATCGGAAATCAGAAATTAAAAGAGGCAGCCTTCACTCAGGGATTTATTTGTACGAGTTGAAAAATGAAGAAGGCAAAATCAGCACGGGAAAACTGCTGATTCGATAAGTTGCGTATCTTGCAGAAGTGAAAAAATCCTGCTTTCTTTTACTGATTATTTTGATTTCATTGACGAGTTACCCGCAAAATCAAACCTTCAGTTATGTTGCTTTGGGGGATTCCTACACCATTGGCGAAGGTGTGAAGAAAAACAAGCGTTGGCCTAATTTACTTGTAAAACATTTACAGGAAAAAAGCATTGAAATTGAATTAATTGCTAACCCTTCAAGAACGGGCTGGACGACCAGCGATTTAATTAAAAAAGAACTGTCTGTCTTCAAAAGTTCCAATCCTGATTTTGCTACTTTGCTCATTGGCGTAAACGATTGGGTTCAAGGAGTCTCTGTAGAAAAATTTCGGGCAAATTTTGTTTTTATTTTAGACGAAATACTTAAAGAATTACCATCGGCAGAAAGATTGCTTGCGATTACAATACCCGATTTCTCAGTAACACCAAAAGGCAAAAATTTTGCTAACGGCAGAAGCGTTTCCGCAGGCATTTCCAAATTAAACGCCATCATTATAGAAGAATGTAAAAAGAAAAACATTTCTGTGGTTGATATTTTTGTTGTTTCGCAAGAAATGGGAAATAACCCAGATTTGATTTGCGCTGATGGCCTTCACCCTTCCGCAAAAGAATACGAAATTTGGGAAAAATTGATTTTCCCAGTCGCTTACGATAAATTGAAATGAGCGAAATCCAACAAAAAATACTGCTCATTGATGACGAAGAAGACATTCTTGAATTCCTTAAATACAACCTCGAAAAGGAAGATTACCATGTGTTCACAGCCACCAATGGCATTGATGCTATTGAAATAGCCAAAAAGGAATGGCCAGACTTGATTGTTTTGGACGTGATGATGCCCGGCATGGACGGTGTGGAGACATGCACTGAACTGCGCGAAATTCCGCAGCTAAAAGATACCGTTATCACTTTTTTGACAGCACGCAGCGAAGATTATTCTCAAATAGCGGGGCTGGAAGCAGGCGCTGACGATTACATTACCAAACCCATCAAGCCACGTGTTTTCACGAGTAAAATCAAGTCACTCTTGCGCAGAAAAAATCAAACTGCTACTACTATAACTGAAGGCCTTGTGATTGACCTTGAAAAGCACCTTATTATTAAAGATGGAAATGAAATCGGATTGCCCAAAAAAGAGTTTGAACTCATTGTGCTTCTAGCATCCAAACCAGGAAAGGTTTTTGGTAGAGAAGAAATTCTGAACACAATTTGGGGCGGTGATGTGGTAGTTGGCGACCGCACTATTGATGTGCACATTCGCAAACTCCGCGAAAAATTAGGCGACAGCTACATTAAAACAATTAAAGGAGTTGGGTACAAATATGAAATAAGTTGATATAGAAACCCCAAAGTTCTTTAAATCAAAACAGGAAATTATAAACTTTAACTTTAATGTTTGACTACATCATCATTGGTGCCGGTTCTGCAGGCTGTGTGTTGGCCAACCGCCTTACTGAAAACCCGAAAATAAAAGTCCTGTTGCTTGAGGCAGGCGGCCCCGATAAAAGCATGAAAATCAGCATTCCAGCGGCCTTCAGTAATTTGTTTAAAACCGAAGTTGACTGGGCTTACGAAACCGTTCCGCAAAAACCTCTGAACAACCGAAAGTTATTTGTTCCACGCGGAAAAACGCTAGGTGGTAGCAGCAGCATCAACGCAATGATTTACATACGCGGTTTCCCCCAAGATTATGATGAATGGGGCAAGGAAAACTCAGGATGGAAATTCGAAGATGTGCTTCCTTATTTCAAAAAATCAGAAAGCAATCAAGTCTTTAGCAATGAACTTCATGGAGTTGACGGCCCTATGTGGGTTTCCAACCAAATCAACCCCAACAAACTCACCAACATTTACCTCAAAGCCGCACAGGAATGCAGCTACCATATTACTGATGATTTCAATGGAAATAATCCACAGGGCTTTGGCATTTTCCAATGCACGCAGAAAAATGGCAAGCGGCACAGTACAGCAAGGGCATTTTTGCTGCCTGCAATGAAGCGACCTAATTTGAAAGTCATTACTAATGCACTGGTTACCAAAATTATCATCGAAAATAGGGCAAATGTCTCGGATACATTTGAGCCAGCCCGTGCGAAAGCAATTGGTGTTGAATTCAAACTAAATGGTGAAAGAAAAGTCGAAAAAGCAAAACACGAGGTAATCTTAAGTAGCGGAGCCATTAATTCTCCGCAACTGCTCATGCTATCAGGAATTGGCGATGTTGAACATCTAAAAGAAAAAGGCATAAAAGTGGTGCATCACCTTCCTGGTGTCGGGCAAAACCTACAAGACCACGCTGTGATACCTGTGATATACTCTTGCGGTAAAAACATCACACTTGACACCATTGAAACTCCCCTGAATTTCCTCAAGTGGCTACTCTTTAAAAAAGGGCCATTAACAAGCATTCTCGCTGAGGCAGGTGGTTTCGTAAAAACACGCCCTGACTTATCCGCACCTGATTTGCAATTTCACTTTGGTCCCGCCTATTTTCTTGACCATGGCTTTGTTCGCCCTAAAGGAAATGGCATTTCTCATGGCCCCATTTTGATTAAGCCTAAAAGCCGAGGTGAAATCAAGTTGAGTTCTAACAGCCAAGAAGATTATCCGCTCATTGACCAAAACATGCTGGCTGAAGAAGAAGACAGGCAAACGTTGATAAAGGGTTTCAGAATCGCTGATAAAATCCTCAGTGCCTTTGCCTTTGACCTGTACCGCACCAAGAATTTTATGCCAGAGAGGAAATTGAACTCTGATGAAGAAATTTCGGCATACATCCGTGAGACTTGTGAATACCTTTATCATCCGGTTGGCACCTGCAAAATGGGCAGCGATGAAATGGCAGTGGTTGACCATCAACTAAAAGTGCATGGCATTGAAGGACTGCGCGTGGTTGACGCTTCAATTATGCCTTCTATCACAAGAGGAAATACGAATGCACCCTCCATTATGATTGGCGAAAAAGGAGCCGATTTGGTAAAAGAGAATTGGTAAGGTTTAGAAGTTATACCTTCCTCCCACTCCGCTTTGCGCTCTTGGAAAAAAAGGATTGTTTACGATTTCCAAAAACAAGTTTGCGTCAACAAATACGGTAATGGGTACTTCGGAAAAAGTGTATTCCATGCCTCCCGCAAAGTCAATACCAAAGTCTATATCAATTTTGGTTTCTTCTTCGTATTTGGTATCATACAAGCATTGGTTTGGACTTGGGCCCCAACAATAAGTGGTGGTTTGATACTGATATTTATATTTTACAGTAAGCACTCTGAACTGCCCTCCAACTCCAGCATACCATGCAAAGCCATCAAGCTCGCCAATACTGAAATCCTTTTGAAAAAGATAGTAGTGTCCCTGTAAGCTGATGGCTGATTTAAGGTCGTAATCAACAAAATTATACCCATCAAAATCATCATAATTATTGAATCTCGAAGCATAATAGCCATGCCCCCAAAGCGCAGTGCGCCCGATTATGAATTCAACAGATTTTTCATTGTCAAGATACTTTTTAAACGTAATGCCTGTGGGGTCTCCAATATGCAGGCCAACACCTATGTTTTTATCAGTTTGGGCAAAAAGCGATGTTGAAAAAATTGAAACTACAAGAGTGATGAATTTTGTAATCTTCATTGTCTAGGAATTAAGTGTTAGTAAACTTAAGACAGAGTTATCTGATATTTGTCCTAATAACCAGCAACTTATTTCATCTTGCTTAGCAATCTGCGGTAGTGGTCGGGATCAATGTCCGTGTCAGATATTTTTATCGGAATGGCCTCGGTTTTCATGCAATATTTATCCATCAGAAAAATAACGGCCATTGTATCGTCCATGGTTTTGAAGGTGTGCACAAAAACATAGCCCACAACTTCCTTGGGGTAAGGCCTGAGCAAGTTACCCATAGAGTCAATCTTGAATTTAAGTTTTACGCGCTCGTCAAACTGCACAGAATCAGGAATGCTTTCCTGTGGATCTCTTTCATATTTCTGGCGGTAAAAGCGGATGTGCTTATCCAATTCATCTTCGATTCTCAGCGCTTTATTGCTACTATAGTCCCTTAATTCAGTGAAATATTCTGTCTTAAGGTTTTCGTAACTACCCAAATCAACCCTTGTATCGTAATACAACTCTTTTTTGATGCAATCTTCCAGATTGTCTCGAGTGAATTCAACAGCCTGTTTTTCTTCTTCGGCATATTTCTTCTGTGTAGAGGAACTACCACCACAACCCACACTGAAAAGTGCAAGCAGTAAAAAATAACAAGAAGTAAGACGCAACATGAAATCGGCTGATAAAACGAGGCAAATTTAAATAAAAAACCCACGCAGGAAGCAGGTTGTGAAAAACCTCTAATAAGCAAAGGGTTGAAGAGGCCAGAGCAATTCGATAATCCTCCGTTCCGAAAATTCGGAATCCCGGTAAACCGGGCTGAGGCCCGCTCTTATTGCACCGAGCGATTCTTCAGCGGTTAAAGTGTTAAGTTTTTCAAACGTAACTTACCCACATGGGCTTGAGCGCCCGAAAGCGCTATATCGTTGAAGTATAAAAAGAACTATTAAATTCTGTGGTGAAATTAAGAAACTTTTTTGAAATACCAAAAAAAAACTGCTTTTTTTTCAGAAATTATCGTTTTTGAGGTTTCAAGAGTATCTGACAAAAAAGTTTTATACGTATTGCAAAATATCTGTATATTCGCAGTTCTTTTTCAAAAATCAAAAACCAACACTATGAAAAAAGTCTACCTAATTGCAACTTCAATGATATTGTCTGGCATGTTGCCAGCGCAATCTGTAAACCAACCAATTGATGCTACGGGAAAGTCAAGTACTAACCAATTAGTTGGGCAAACTCCTACGAAGCGATTTAAATACAACCCACCGGCAAACCAAGTGGCTTCAAGTATAAAAAACAATAAAAGTTTTAATAACAACCAGCAAAAAGCCCCTCCTGCAATTATTTTTTCAGAAGATTTTCAAAACGGAATCCCAGGCACATGGACTATTATTGATAATGATGGCCTAACGCCCAATACAAGCGTTTCACAATTTACAAATGCTTGGATTGGGGCAGAAGACTTTGATAACGCAGCAGATACAGTAGCCATGAGCACTTCTTGGTACACGCCTGCAGGACAATCTGATGACTGGCTGATAACACCTGCAATTACTCTAACTACAAATAACGTACTAGCATGGGAAGCAGAAGCACAAGATCCAGCGTTTCCAGACGGTTACGAAGTGAGAATTTCAACGGTAGGCCCAACCATTGCCGACTTTTTGGCAAACACTGCTTTGTTTTCAATCGCTGCAGAAAGCGGTGGCGTTTGGACTCAGCGAACTGTTGATTTGCAAGCTGCGGGTTACTCAAATCAAACCGTATATATAGCTTGGAGAAATAATTCCAATGACCAGTTTATTCTAATGGTTGATGACATCAGCGTGGGAGATCAAGCCCAATTTGATGCTGCTATAGATGCCGTTCCCATGCACCAATACGCAGAATATTCCCTCATTCCTTTATCACAAGTAGAGACCTACACATTTACGGCAGATTTGAAAAACAATGGGGTGCAAACAGTTACAAATGCTACTCTGAATGTTAGCGTGAACCAGGCCTTTGTTGGAAATGTATACACAGGAGCATCTACCCCTATCGCATCGCTTGCATCAGGAGTAATACAAACGGCTTCTGTTACCACCCCATTCACTCCAGCAGACACAGGAGTTTATACTATAGATTACATCGTTTCCATCACCGAAACTGATGGTAACACAACAAATGACACCATGACCGAAACACTAATGGTGATAGACTCCATTTTTTCAAGAGATGACGGTGTTGTTAGCGGCTCTTTGGGCATTGGTCCGGGCACACCCGGCACTTTAGGTCAAGTATTTGAATTAAAAAACCCCGATACCCTTACTTCCGTTTCGTTCTATATAACAAATAACAACGATGTAATGGTTGGGCAAAGCATAAGCGTTTCCATCTATGACGTTAATGGCCCCCCTAATACAATCATCGGTTCTACCGATACATTTACAGTAACGGCAACAGGCGCTCAATTCATCACTTTGTCGATAAGCGGAGGACCACTCCCATTAAGCGCAGACACATTCTACTTAGGAGTTGAAGAAGCTGATTCAAACGTTACACTCGGAACATCAGCTAATATATTTCTGCAAAATGTAACTTGGCTTGACTTTCCTGGGAGCCCCACAGGAACATGGGCTAATAACGAAGACTTTGCATTTAACGTTATTTATGTACTGAGAGCGAATTTCGGTCCTGTTCCATCAACTTGTGATATTACGCTCAATTCAATTACAGGAACTGATGTTTTGTGTACAAATGACAATACGGGCTCTGCAACTGTTTCTGTATCAGGAACTTCCACGCCTTACACTTACGCTTGGTCAAATGGCGCAACCGGTGCTACTGCATCTAATTTAGTGGCAGGTAATTATACAGTTACTGTTACTGATGCAAGCGCCTGCACGGTTGATACAAGTGTTACAATAACTCAACCTGCAAGCGCATTGTCGGTTACAACTTCAAGCACAAACGAAACATCATTTGGCGCTAATGACGGAACAGCCACAGCAACTCCAAGTGGCGGGACATCACCGTACAGCTACAGTTGGAGCAATGCAGCAACAACTCAAACCATTTCAGGACTTACTCCCGGAACCTATACTGTAACAATCACAGATGCAAATGGGTGTACAGCCAGCGGTTCCACAGTAGTAAACAGTTTTGTTTGCAATTTAACAGTTACCATCACAGCCACAGATGAAACTTCTGTAGGAGGAAATGATGGTGCAGCTACAGCTACTCCTGCCGGAGGAACATCTCCATACACCTACGATTGGAGTACTACAGGAACAACTCAAACTATCAGCGGGTTGGCTCCGGGAACTTATTCAGTAACAGTTACTGATAATAGCGGATGCACTACAAATGGTTCCGTAGTTGTTAACAGTTTTATATGTAATCTCACAATTGCTGTTTCTGCTACGGACGAAACGGGTGCCGGTAATGATGATGGTACAACAACTGCTACACCATCTGGAGGATCTTCTCCATATACATATTTGTGGGATGATTCCAATAACCAAACAACTGCAACTGCAACCGGGCTGGCAGCAGGAACCTACAATGTTACAGTTACCGATGCAAGCGGATGTACAGCTACCGGCTCTGCAATAGTAAATGCTTCCGGATGTGCAATGACAGCTACTGCTGCAGAATCTTCTGCAATTAACTGTAATGGAGGCACAGACGGTGCAGCAATGGCAACTCCTGCTGGTGGAACATCACCATATACTTACATGTGGAATGATGTTAATAATCAAACCGGGCAAACGGCAACGGGATTAGGAGCAGGAACATATAACGTTACAGTTACTGATTTTCTGAACTGTACCGCCACTGCTTCGGTAACTTTAAATGAGCCAACTGCCTTGACAGCTTCTGTAACAGGAACAGATGAAACAAGTGCAGGCGCTAATGACGGTACTGCCACTGCAACCGCATCCGGTGGAACAACTATATATTCATACCTGTGGAGTAATTCAGCAACAACTGCATCAATAAGTGGGCTAGCTCCGGGCTCCTATTCAGTAACAGTTACGGATGCAAATGGCTGTACTGTTACCGGTTCAGTGGCGGTAAATGCCGCAGGTTGTCTCCTGACCGTTTCCGTTTCCGGAACTGATGAAACAAGTGCAGGCGCTGGTGATGGAACAGCAACAGCAACGCCTTCCAATGGTACTTCACCATATACCTATACATGGGATGATGCCAACAGCCAAACCACACAAATTGCAACAGGTTTGATTCCAAATACCTACAACGTAACCGTTACGGATGCCAACGGATGTACTGCATCTGGTTCCGTTATCATCAATGCTGCGGGCTGTAACATAACCGTTTCTGTTACCGGAACCGATGAAAGCAGCGTTGGCGCAAACGATGGTACGGCAACTGCAAATGCATCAAGCGGCACACAGCCCTATACCTATAGCTGGAGTAATGGAAACACTACCCAAACCATTACGGGCCTTGCACCAGGCACATACACAGTAACAGTTACCGATAATGCAGGGTGTTCTGTAAGCGGTTCAGTAACTATCAGTGCTTTCAACTGCCCACCCATTACACTTACCACGAGCAGCACTGACGAATCAGCTGCAGGAGCTAATGACGGCACTGCTTCTGTAACCGCATCCGGAGGATCGACTCCATACAGCTATATTTGGAGCAATGGCCAAACAGACCAAACGGCAACTGGACTGAGTGCAGGTGCTTACTGCGTAACAGTAGCAGACGCCAACAATTGTACAGCCACTGCTTGCGATTCTGTTAACACAGGCGCAGGTTGTAATGTCACAGTTACCATTTCCACTACCGATGAAACTACCGCTGGCGCGAATGATGGAATAGCAGCTGCGTCAGTTGCCGGAGGGACAACGCCCTACACCTATCTTTGGAGTAATGGCGGCACTTCTGCTATCATCTCTGGGCTTGCACCGGGCACCTACACGGTAACCGTAACCGATGCCAGTGGATGTACTGCTTCCGGTTCCGGAACAGTTAATGCTGCGACCGGAGGATGTGACATTGCAATAGCTGGAGTTTCAACTACTGACCCGTTATGTAATGGAGACAGTGACGGTGAAGCCAGCGTAACCGTTTCAGGGGCAAGCGGAACAAGTTTATTTGCAGAAAATTTTAATTCAGGAGGTATGCCTGCAGGATGGACATTAATTGATAATGATGGACTAACTCCTGACCCCTCCGTAGCTTTTGTAAATAATGCTTGGGTCATAGCTGAAGATTTTGATACTACGGGCACAGGTGATTCTATTGCGCTAAGCACCTCATGGTACTCGCCTGCTGGAATTTCAGATGACTGGCTGATTACTCCTTCAGTAACATTAACTACTGGCAATCTACTAGAATGGGATGCTAAAACGCCTGACGCTAACTTTCCTGATGGATATGAGGTGAGAATATCTACCACAACCCCGGATATTGCCGGATTTAATGCTAACGCTGCATTACTTTCAATCACAGCAGAAAATCAAACGTGGACGAAACGCGCTGTTGATCTTCAAGCTGCCGGATATTCCAATCAAGCGGTTTATATCGCGTTCAGAAATAATTCAGATGATAAATTTTTGTTAGGGATAGATAATGTTTCTATAAGCGAAATGGGACCTCTAACCTATAACTGGTCAAACGGAGGCACAACAGCAACGGCCACCGGATTATCTGCAGGCAGTTACAGTGTAACCGTTACGGACGGCACATGCAGTGTTGATACAACCATTACTATCACTCAACCGGCTATTGTAGCTCCAACAGTCACAAGCACCGATGAAACTACATCGGGCGCTAGTGACGGAACGGCTACAGCCACAGGTTCAGGAGGAACGTCTCCGTACACCTACACTTGGAGTAATAGTGCAACAACACAAACCATTTCGGGACTTTCTCCCGGTATTTATATGGTTACCCTAACGGATGCCAACGGCTGTACAGGAAACGGTGTGGCTGTGGTAAATCTTGCTGGATGCACCTTAACGGTTACCGCTTCAAGCACYGAYGAAACAGTAGCAGGGGCAAATGACGGCACGGCTAYAGCTACAGCMGCAAACGGCACAACTCCTTATTCMTATGATTGGATAGGGGTTGACACCACCCAAACGATTACYGRCCTTGCTCCGGGTGTATACAAYGTTGTGGTAACTGATRCAGCCGGYTGTYTGGCCACGGCATCTGTAACCATCAATGCRGGGGCTGTMGGAATTGCAGACAAGACCATTGAGTCCATAACATTGTCGGTTTATCCAAACCCAGCTAAGGAATATCTGAACATAAACCTCGTCTTAGGAAAAGAGGATGTTTTCAAAATTGATATCGTCAATAATATTGGGCAAAGAGTTCATTTCATAAGCGGTGTGAAATCATCTCAATTTACGGATGTTATTAATACAAGTGACTGGACATCGGGCTTGTATTTCATAATGGTTCAGACACCAAATGCCGTAAAGGTTGAAAAACTCGTGATTCGTTGATATTAGTAACAATTCAAAAAAGCCCTTCTCACAAATGAGAAGGGCTTTTTTGTGCCTAAAATAATTTTGGCTGGCAACCGTTATACTGCTAAATTTGTGAAGATGAAAGTTCTGAACTCATTGCCAATTATTTTTATAGCGCTTTCGCTGAATACCTGCAGTGGGCAAAATCAAGCTGTTCATGAAACTAAAAATTCTAAACAAATGGCTGACAAGGTGATTAAAACAGAAGAAGAATGGAAAAAAGAATTAACTAATGAAGAATATACGGTGCTTCGTGAAAAAGGCACCGAAAGAGCATTTACCGGTGAATTTTACAAGAACAAAGAAAAAGGGACTTACTTGTGTGCAGGCTGCGGAAACGAGTTGTTTTCATCCGATTCAAAATATGAATCTGGTTCAGGATGGCCGAGCTTTTGGGAAGCAAAAAACGAGCAGTGCGTTACTTACAATAATGATGAAAGTGCTGGAATGACACGAACCGAAATTGTGTGCGGCAAATGCGGTGGACACCTCGGTCATGTGTTTGATGACGGCCCCCAACCCACCGGGCAGCGCTATTGCGTCAATTC
>NVWW01000156.1 GCA_002746335.1 Flavobacteriales bacterium
GATGTTGCAAAAGGAAAAAAACGCTTTTACGAAGTCAGTTGGAAAAACAAAAAAGGAGAAGTTATTCACTTTGAAGGTACTACGACCGCCCGATTAGGAAGTAATGGTAAATTCATTTCCACTCGCTGTATTTTGCGCGATATTACTTTACGAAAGAGAAGAGAAAATGAACTAAAACAAAGCGATAAAAAATACAAAACGTTAGTGGAGACACTTAACGAAGGGTTGGTTATGGTGGATAACGATGATGTGATACAATATGTTAACAAAGCCTTTTGCGAAATGATTGGTCATACAGAAAAAGAGATGGTTGGCAAGAGAGCCAATACGATGAACTGGGTAGATGAAGATGGCCAAAAACTCATACAGGAAAAACTAAGAGACAGGCATAAAGGCATTTCCGATGCTTATGAATTGTCTTTCAGAAACAAAGCAGGTGAAAAGCTGTGGGCATTGGTCAGCGGGGCACCTTTTTATGATGAAAACGGAAAAACGGCAGGTTCTTTTGCGGTAAATATGGATATTACACAACTTAAACAAGCTGAATTATTACTCAGGCAGAAAAACAAAGAACTCAATACGCTTATCTACAAATTATCTCATGATTTAGCAGCTCCCTTATCGTCAATATTGGGCGTGATGAACTTGGCTGAAAAAGATGTACATAATGAGGTTACACGGAATTACCTAAGAATGATAAAGAATAGCACAAAAATTTTGCGAAGAATTTTGGTAGGGTTTTTCGAGATCTCAAAAATTTCGCAAGCAACCGTGAGAACTTCATTAATAGATTTTGACAAAACCATTGAGGAAGTATTTAAAAGCTTAAAAAATGACCTTTTAGCTAATGGTTTGGATTTAAGTATAAATATTAAGCAGAAAAAACAGTTTTATAGTGATAAAACGCTTTTGCATCTCATTATTCAAAATTTAACTGACAATGCTCTTAAATACAAAAAAACCGATCAGCAACATCCCTCTGGTTCAATTAGCGTAAAAGATGCTGATCATGGCGTTGAAATTAAAATGCAGGATAATGGAATTGGTATTCCCAACGAAATACATGATAAGATTTTTGATATGTTCTTTAAGGGGTCTGAAAGTTCCAGGGGTAGTGGTCTGGGTTTATATATTGTAAAATGTGCTGTTGAAAAACTAGATGGTAAAATAGCTGTAGAAAGCAAAAAGAAAACAGGAACAACTTTTACTTGTTATTTACCAAGTTTAGCAAAATCCAACTAAAGTTGGCCATCACCATCTTGATATTTGTGTCTTCGAATAAACAAAATATACAACACTCACTTAATCACCACAATCTTCTTACTTTGTTGTAGACAGCCACTACCTGCAGAGAGGATGTAAAGCCCCGCAGGCAGATTCTGGAAAGAAAAATTTTGAGCGGTATTTTCTGATTGAAAATCAACAGTTTGCTCAAAAACAATTTGCCCCAGCAAGTTGGTAATGCGGTAACTTGCAGTCTCTGCATGCGGTTCAGATATGCTGAATTCAACTTTAATTTCATCTGTAGTAGGGTTTGGTGACACCGTGATGTCATTGCCCACTAATGCGCCTTTCGCGCAGCTCCACTTCAGCTCACATAATCGCTTCATCGCATAGTTTCTGCGGTTGGTGATGTAGGATTTCAGCCCTGGAATGGCCAGGGGGATGTACTTACCGAACCTGTCATCCATATCGTAATTGATGTTTTTCTCGAATTCTTCGGAGGTGTACATTTGATTGTCAGCAGGTTCGAGCGGCAAGAAAGGGCGTATGATTTCCGCCAGTGAGTCAATTTTAGGCCAGAGTTTTTCTTCGGTGAAATCATGCTGCACGTAGGAGCAAATGGCATTTAAGTAGGCATTTCGGTAGTCGTCAATGGCGAGCATGTTTGCAGTAAGCGGTTTGTTTTTTCCGTTGTTGCCGATATGCAGTAAGTCCACATTTTCGGCTTTTTCCTGAGAAACAAAAGGGAATACGCCAAAAGCCAGCGACACGTCCCATGTTATCCAATCGAACTTATCCGTTTCTTCGTTGTGGTAGAAGTAGTAGTTGTGCGGCAAATAAAAATAGGAATCGAAATTGCCGAAAAGGTTGTTGGCCGCCCACTGAACAATAAAACTGGAGGTGTTAAACTGTTTTTCCATGTTGTAGTAAAATTTGTCCACGGAAGAATTATTGACATCGTTAATGAATTCAATAAGGTCGTCCCAGTCGTTGGCTTTTTCGTTGGTTTTTAAGTCTATATTATCGTAATAATTCCACTGCGCATCTCCTTCCCACCGTAATGTGCCATTAGGATCGCCTTTGTAAAGGTTGCCGTCATTGTTGCCGAAATATTTGGAGAGAAAACGTTTGTCAACTTCTTCCACTATTTTGTAAAGACCAACAAAATCGCCATTAAATGAAACCTTTGCATAAGTGCAGCGTGGGGCAGGTAAATCGTTTTCATTCAGGAAATCGAGCATGAGTTTTTCGCGCATCATGGTGGGGTCAAGAAAACTATTGTTCAGATTGAGCTGTTTCAGTCCGTCAAGAAACCGGCCCTTCACGAATTTATTGAATGAAAATTTGATTGGCTTTTTCTGGCCTACATGCCCAATAGATGACTGCCCTTTGAGCCGAACGCCAACACTGTCAAGCGTTAGCGAGTCAAAAGTGAGGGTGCAGGGGATGTAGATATTTGTGTCGAGTTCTGCTCTTTTGTCGAAATTCGCCAACAGCGTTTCCCAGTAATCTGCTTTTTCAAAATCAATGTTTACTTCGTGAACAATAGATGAATTGAAGATGTTGTCACCCGGGGTTTGAGCAATAACAATAAACGTAAATACAGTACAGTACAATGCCAATATTGTCCGCTTTGCCTTATTCATTCTCATGAGTGTCATCGCCTTGTGTGCGTTTCTTCTTTGGCACTTTTTCGTGTTCCCTTCCAATCAAAATAAATACGCCCAAGTTGAAATCAGCGGGGAAAACGGCAATATTCTTATCGTARTCCGATGGYTTTTTCAAAATCACTCCTGTTCCCATYTGGAACCGAACTCTTTTGCTGCCTGYATTTACGCCAATAAAAGGTTCCACAAAAAAGTTGTTGGCCTTAAACTTCTTTTCTCTCGCATCGCCATTGACAGTTGTTGCTTTGAATCCATTGTAAATCAAATAATTGGCTTTGAYGGAAAACGCGATGTCACCCCGYAGCCACCTGCCAAGCAGYGGCTTGTTGCTTGCTGTACCCARCGTAACCATAGCAAAAGGCCGGTAGTAATTGCCGCGAAAGTCCTTCAGTGTGCCTCCTTCTATAAGTTTGTAGTTGCTGCCCCAGCCTGTGCCAAGCGTCACAGCRATTTTYGCCCATGCACTGTCTTTGTTGGCCATCATGAAGCCGCCTTCTATTTCCGTTCCGCGGTACTTTTCGGTTGAAACAAAATTAACCATGCCCATTACCGCATCTTTGTTGTTAATCGCATAGCTGTTTTGAAAGGTCAGGCCCGAAGTTCCAAGAGCCATTGTGCCATGTGCTTCACCCTTTGCCGCATAAGGCATGTTGTTGATGGGGGGAGAATAGTAATGGTAAGTTGACGCACAAGAAGCGAAAAGAAACAGAAAGCAGATTTGCAGCAAACCTTTCACGAAGTAAAATTAGCAAAAGCATTCGCAACATTCGAAAAAAAGGATAATGGAAACGAGCAACAAAAAAGAGGGCAAAAGTTCAATGGACTTTTGAGCCAGCTTGTATGGCATGAAAGGTAAACGTTGAAGGCTATGGAAAAACTGATAGTTTTTCCTTTCTAATAACTTGCTGCCGTGGCCTCTTTTTTCATGTTCATGCGGTAAGAAAGCGTGATTTCGTGCGTGGTCAACTTGGATATTGCCCTGTTGATATTTGAATTGGGAATATCGTAGCTGTAAGCAATTTGAAACCCTTTTGCTTCACCGCCAATCATAAAGGCCAGTGCATCGGGATTTCTGTACCAGCCGCCCACGAGCAACGTGATAGTTTCATTAAACCGATAGTCAACAGATAACCCTGCGAGTAATTCATTCTTATTATTTTGGGAAATCACCAGGCAATTGGGTGTAAAATCCACTTTATCGTCAGTTTTTACTTTTAATCCACCCTGAAACAAAAGTTTTCTTGGCAGTTTGCCGGTTCCGTCACTGAGCGTCATGTTCGGTTCGTTCATGTGGTAACCAGAAACCCCGAGGTAAGCTTCCAAGTTTTCATTGTCAGAAAGACTGAAATTCCACATCAAGCCAAAACCGACATCAGGGTAACCGATTTTTTCATTTAAAACGGTTTCGCCATTGGTATTGGATGCATTGTAAGAACCGAACTGATATTGCTCGTCAAAAGTGAGCGCATTGGCATCAAGTGATTTTTGCACATAACCACCCGTTAAAGCAAGCGCTATATTATTTGAGTTTGAAATTTGCACGTTGTAACCGACAGCAAGCGCGAAATCCAGTGTGTTGAAAGCGCCTTCCTTATCGTTCATCACATTCAGTCCCAAGTCAATTTTGTGTTTGCCTTCTTTTAGATAAAGAGGATACATAAACGTAAACGAATACGTTTGATACCCTTTGTCCACCGCTCCCCACTGAGAGCGGTAATGCAGGATGGCTTTCAAATCAGAACTGGGTCCCATGATGGCTGGGTTTACACGCAACGGGTTGGCCCATTGCTGGGTAATTTGGGCATCTTGAGAAAAACCTTTGCCTACGAACAGAACAGCGCTTGCTGCTATGATGCTCGTTTTGAAAAATAGTTTTGAAGTTTTCATTTTATATGGGTTTTAAATTTTTGATTTATGATTTTATATTTTAACACTATCTAATCAAATTGACCATTCCGTTGACATTAACATCAGTACCATTAGCTGTAGTTCCGTTTACCTGATAGATATAAGCACCTTCAGGCATTTCTTCACCGGCATTGTCCTTTCTTCCGTTCCATCCTTCGTTAATGTCTGTGGTATAAAAAAGCATTTCTCCTACCCGGTTGTAGATAATCATTTCAAAACCCACAAACCCTTCCCCTCGCACATAAAGGATGTCATTTCGGCCATCAGTATCGGGAGTAAAAGCCGTAGGCAGCCAGAAAGGACTGTCGAAATCGAAAACCACAATGATAACCGCATCGGTGTTCACACACCCAAATACATCTGTTACCGAAACCGAGTAAGTAGTGGTGGAATCAGGGCTTGCCAAGGGATTAAACAAGTCCGCATTGTCCAGGCCTGCTTCAGGCCACCACACGTATTGCACTCCGCCTGTGGCAATGAGTTGAGCGCTTGATCCTACTGTGATGGTATCGTCATCCCCTGCACCGGCATCGGGCAATGGATGCACGATTACGGTTACTTCATCGGTTATCGGATCGCAGTTAGCCGTATCGGTTACCGTGATGGTATAGGTTGTTGTAGAGTCAGGTTTGGCAATGGGATTAGACGATGTGCTGTCATTAAGCCCTGTGGCAGGCGCCCATGCATAAAACTGCCCTTCAATGAATCCCGTACCGATTTGCACGCTGTCATTGATACAGATTTCAGCGTCCACCCCTGCATCAGCCACTAACGGGTTGAGCATGGTTACCGTGATGGAATCCATGTTCTGACAGCCGTTGGCTGTATTGGTAATGGTAACGATGTAAGTAGTGATATTGGCAATGGGGCTGGATGTTGGATTGGAACTGCCTGGGTTGTCCAATGTGCTTGTTGGGAACCAGCTGTAAGCATGGCCTGTTATGGCGCTGTCACCGATTTGCACACTGCGGTCGGCACAAATCGTGGTATCAAGTCCCGCATTGGCCGTAGGATAATTGTAAATCATAATRGTRTCGGAATARGTATCGGTGCAATTCYGATCGGCAATGGTTAAGGTAACGGTTTTGGTTCCCCCGSTTTGATAAATTATCCCAATCGCATTTTCAGAAGAAGAAGTGGCCGGTAGGGCATCATCACCCAAATCCCAATCATACGACCAATTAGCCCCGGTGCTTCCCGTGTTTGTGAAATTAACAGGTGTTCCTGCACAAATAGAATCGTTAAACGAGAAATTGGCTGTTGGTTTCAAATGAATGGTGATGGATTGAATGATAGTATCCGCGCAATTCGTGTTGGATATAATAAAGGTAATGAGTTTTGTTCCATCGGAGGAATAAACCACCCCTGAGGGGTTTTCAAGCGATGAAGTTCCAGGTGTTGCTCCTGATCCAAAACTCCAGGCATAAGCCCAACTGCCGCCAGTTGAGCCCGTGTTAGTGAAGTCAACGCCTAATTCAGTACATTCAGGAGCAGTAGAAGCAAAGCTTGCACTTGGCGTTTGCAAAATGGTAATGGTATCAGAAGATGTTTGTGTACAATTCTGATCGGAGATAGTAAAAGTAACTGTTTTATCACCCGCACTGCTGTAAACCACACCAATAGCATCTTCCGAAGTAGAAGTAGCGGGGATTGCATCCTGTCCTAAACTCCAGAAATAAGACCAGCTACCGCCTGAGGTTCCCGTATTCAT
>NVWW01000023.1 GCA_002746335.1 Flavobacteriales bacterium
GTAGTAGAAGTAGTAGAAGTAAAAGTAAAATGTTTGTTTTAATAGCTAATTCGATTAAAAAGTGACTACTTTATCGCTTTGTTTGACAATCTCATACAAATCTTGCATAGTTGACAATGGACAAAGTTTATCCCCTTCCTGTCCCCGTAAATCCAGGCAAGTGCCACAAGCSAGTATTTCACCACCGTTATCAAGCAAASCCTGCATTTGTTCGGTRACTTTGAATTTACCTTKATCMAGCWTTTGGCACTCYACCCCRCTTGCCAGCAAAAACRCCTTTACTTCATCMCCTTCTTTCAATGCAAAACTCCCMARYCGGAAAGCATTCCAYACCGTTTCCGCATCAGTAGAGTAAATYACAATTCCAAGTTTCATRTCAATTCAGTTTATARTGTTTTCAATAAATCCTGTGTYTTTTCTAATCGCTCRATCAAAACTTCCCGCATCAATTGACASGCTTCTGCAACTTTAGGTGTGGAAAGTTTAAAATAGGAGTTCAGTCCCTCTTTTCGTTGCGTTAAAATCCCTTTCTCTACCATTACGGATAAGTGTTGGGACAAGCTGGATTTTGCCACACTGGTTTTTTCGGATATTTCACGAAAGCCCAATTCACTTTCTCCCAGCATATCAATAATTTCAATACGAATAGCATGAGCCAATGCCTTACAAACATCCGCATGTAGTTGATAAATCATCTTGTCCGGCATAATTATATAGTTTGTTAGTTCGCAAATATACGAACTTATTATTTAACAAACAATTTTTTTTCTACAAAAGTCAGGCATCATTGCAGGTGTACACATTTGGTATTCACTCAATACCATTCTGCAATCCAAAATGCTAAAAGAGTGTACATGCCTTCCTAAAAAGAAAAATAAAATTTCCCCTCACTCAAAAAATGACTTTAAATCAGAAACTACGAACTTGCTTTCCACTAAAGCGACAGGCAGCTATAGTGCCTAACACATGGAGCTGATGCGAAACTTACTATTGTTCAGAAAACAGATTATTCATCTATCGTCAAGAAAACAAATGCACGAAAAATTAATCTGTATCCTGTAAATTTATCAGAAAAGTTTGGGCTTACAAAAACTTCACATCGCTCTTGGTACCTCTACCGTAACGGAAGGGATTGGGATTAGTGAAGCGCAGCATGATTTCGATGCCTCCTCGCGCATTGCTTGCCACCGTAAGTCTGGAAATATTGATGTCATAAGATATGCCGACAGCAAAACTGCCCATTTCAAATAGTATTGCCGGCACAAACGCGTCTCCTACGCGCAAATAGCCGCCCATCGAAAGAGCAGTCTCTTTGAAAATGCCTGTAAAGCGCGATTCTTCGCGGATTGTATATCTCGCCATAATGCCTACATTAACTTCTGTCGCTGGGCCTTGTAACATAAACAGGAACTGTGGTTTTAGCGCAATGTTTGTGTTTTTTAGCCCGATATGCGATCCTGCATGTGCAATCAGTTTCGAATACATTTTTTCAATGACCCCAAATTTTTGCTTGGGACGATTAATGTGGAAGAAAGCCAACCCGGCATTAACTTTGAATTGGTCATTGGAAGTGATTGTGGCATTATCTGTTCCAAAACTCCAAGAAATACCTGCAGCAGCATCTCCAAACAGGAATGACTCATTGTAGCTGTTTACTTCTCCAGAAGAAAGCGCTGAGTTGTGTCCGGTGCCGTCAAACTGGTTGTCCCACCTCATTTGCGATGCATCCACGCTGCGCTGAGCAAAGCCACCTTGCAAGCCGGCAGAAATCACATTTTGATTGTCTAAAATCAAAATCCCTGAAAGCGATACGTTGGCTTTGATGGTGCCCATCTTGGTATCTCCCGCTTGGTCGTTGTACAAAAATAACCCAGCACCGAGGAAACTATTGTCCCATTTTTTCTTTAATATGCCCATATCGAAAGAAAGGGCTTCGGTGCGATAGGGAGCACCTGTTGTCACACTGCCCCACTGATCTTTATAGTTGAGAATAACGCGGTGGTCTCCATTGAATTTGCCCGTAAGGGCGGGGTTAATCAGCAAAGGTGCTTCATAGATCTGGGAGAAGTGGATATCCTGGGAAAAAGCTCCCTGCTGCCACATAAGCGTGCCAATGGCTAAAATCATCCACCGGATAATTTTTTTACGACATTGCGCCCAAAAGGGGAGAGAGAAAATAAGGGAAATGGGCAAAAAACTTTTCAAAACAAGTGGTTTAATATGGTGTGTGTCAATCATTTTTTGTCTTTTAAATCCTTCCCATGGGAAGGATTTAAAATGGACCTTATTTCACCAAAGTTACATTTCCTTTTCGTTTGTCTTCTTCAAACAAATTGCCACTTAGAAATTCACCTTCGAGCACATAAACGAACACCGCAGGATTCATTACTTTGCCTCTGAATGTTCCATCCCATCCGATCGTTTTATCGCCTGTCCATACTATCATTTCCGAATCATAAACCTTTTCGCCCCAACGGTCGAAAATCATCAGTCGCAATTCTTTAATTCCCGCTCCACGAACCCACAACACATCGTTTTCGTTATCGTTATTGGGCGAGAAAATATTAGGTAAATATACGATTTCACTTTCATCCACGGTAACTGTCACCTCATTGGTTCCGATACAGCCGTTGATGTCTGTTACTGTTACCGAATAAGTAGTGGTGCTTGAAGGCATTGCAATAGGATTTTCACAATCAATACAATTAAGCGAACCATCATCCGGCTCCCACAGGTAAGTCACTCCACCTGAGGCAGAAAGTTGTGCGCTACCTCCCAAAAGAATAGTCGTATCGTTACCTGCATCAACTGATGCAGATTGATAAACCGATACCTGCACACTATCGACAAACGAGCCGCATGAATTGGTTATTATAACGACATAAATGGTATTAGATGAAGGCGAGACAACAATGGAATCGGTGATTTCACCTGTACTCCATTGGTAAGTACCTCCCCCTAAAGCCGACAAATTGGCTGATCCTCCCTCGCAAATAGCCGTAGCACCGGCAACTGATGGTGTTGGGGATACCGTTATAGTTATTGAATCCTGCACGAAACACCCCGCAGTGTCGGTGACTGTGATTTGGTAAGTGGTGGTAACAACCGGAGTGACATTAATTATTGAATCTGTATCTCCAGTACTCCAAGAGTAGGTATTGACAGATGAACCAGATGAAGCAGTTAGTATCGCGGCATCTCCTGCACAAATAAGTGTAGAGCCAGTAATGCTCACAATAATAGGGCTCGAATCATACACCGTAACACTATCAACAATGGAGCAACCTCCTGCATCCGTTACTGTAACCGTTATGGTTCCAGCAGAGAGTCCGGTTGCAGTAGAGCCGGTTTGTCCATCTGACCAGGAATAACTGTAGGGCGAAGTTCCCCCAGAAGCAGTTACGGCTGCTGAGCCGTCATTTGCTCCACTGCAACTTACATCTGTTCCTGCAATTGTAACTGTTCCGCCTCCTACAGAATTTACAGTAACTGAAAAAGATTGAGCACATCCGTTGTTGTCAGTTACGGTAACTGAATAACTTCCTGCAGCAAGCCCCGTTGCTATTGAATCAGTTTGGTTACTTGCGGCACCATCCCACAAATAAGTATAGGGACTTGCTCCCCCACTGAGAGCGGCCACTGTTGCTGTTCCATCAGATACGCCACAACTGGCATCGGTGGAGTCTAAAGTAGCTGAAATAGACGGAATGGTTATGTTCACCTCGACCGAATCTACTAAAGGGCAACTGTTGTTGTCTGTCACCGTAACCAGATAAATTCCTGCTGAAAGGCCTGTTGCTGTAGCACCTGTTTGTCCGTTATCCCATGAATACGAAAAGGGAGTAGCTCCACCACTTGGTGTGATTGTGGCGGTGCCATCAGCATTTGCACAAGTTGCATTTGTTGAATCTGTAATAACAGAAAATGCCGCTATTACACTTACCACTGCTGAATCAACAACCGTGCATGAACTTCCATCGCTTACCGTCACATAGTAAATTCCTGCTGACAGTCCTGTCGCTGTAGCGCCTGTTTGCCCATTACTCCATGAGTACGAAAAGGGGGTGGCACCACCGCTGGGCGTTACTGTTGCGGCACCGTCACTTTGTCCACAATTTTCGTTGGTGCTAGCGGAGGTTGCGGTTATACTGCAAGCAGAGCAAGCAGAAAGCGTAGTGATGTCGTACACAAAGGTTGTGTCACCCGTCCCACTTACAACCGCAACTGTATCGGCTCCCGCGTAAGGCGTTACTGTTGTGCCTGTACCAAAACTAGTCCAACTCAACACATTCACTGCACACCCAGGTGGCAAAGAGCAAGGAGGAATGAGGGGGGGAGCAGGGGGAAAGCACCCGCTGCAATCCTGTGTCCAGCTTGGTTGTAGCCAAGTGTAAGGACCAACGCCTCCGCTTACGGTAAGGTCATTGTTAGCTTCCACACAAATGTTCAACGCCACACACGGGCTTACTGTGATGTTAATTATACCAGGTCCACATGCCAGGGTATAGGTGATGGTATGAATTCCAAGGCCTGCTCCTGCCGGATCAAACACACCTGATGCGTTTACACCGGTTCCACTCCAGGTTCCGCCTCCTGTGTTTGGTGTTAAGGTAATAGGTGCATCTGTTATGCACATAGTACCCGGCATGCACACGTTGGCATCACAACAAACTAATGCATATTGCGCACAAGCACTCATATTAATGGATTCTATTCTTC
The DNA here is from genome assembly GCA_002746335.1 of Flavobacteriales bacterium. Lineage (GTDB taxonomy): Bacteria > Bacteroidota > Bacteroidia > Flavobacteriales_H. Next base: position 4,720 of record NVWW01000023.1, read on the forward strand.
CATTTCTGTTAATAGATGAATTGTTACTTTGAGCACCTACAGCAAGGACTTCGCCATTAGAATTTACGCTTAAATCATATACTGTAAATGATACACTTGATTGTGATTTTATATTGAGATTCTGATCAAATCTCACTACACTATTCATCGATCCTGCATACACATCGCCACAATCATCAACTGCCAGCCCACTATTATGCACGACAATTCCGCCAAAAACAACTACGGCACTTCCACCCGGAAGATTAACATTGTTCAATTGAGCTCCTGTATTAAGATCCCATTGATATATTATATCTCCTGCATGTGTGTAGAAATAATTATCATTGGCAACTAAAGCTTTCAACCCTCCTCCATTCTGTGTTTTGGGCAGATAATTTTCACATTTATACCCCAAATTATGGGTGTTATTCACTTGAAACACCGGATCATCCGTGGGGCAAATACCTAAATTTTGGTTAACTGCCCCAACCTGGTCATGTGTCAAGAAAATATATCTCGCATTTTTTGATGATGATATTGACCGTACTTCTTCAGGTGTTACAAACCCTCCTCCAAATAAATTCGTATAAGCAAAAGTTGCAGTATTAAGAACATTTCCACTATTAATATCAATATCAAAAATTGTGGCATAAAAATCAAACAGCCCACTTACGCTGGTTCCCCCTACAATCAGTTTTGTCTTATCACAATTAAATGTAATTGACCAATACTCATCAGAAAAACCGGTGCCATTCGTATGCCATACCATATTGCCTGCATTGTCAACTCTTTCTATTTCCGGTGAGGTGCCTGAAGTAATAAAGCTTGTGCCTGAAGCATCGGTTGCAAGAGTGCCTAACCATACACTTGCCGTATCCCAAGGGGTGGTATAGGTCCATAGCGGGTTTCCAGCACTATCGTATTTTTTTAATTCCATTGGAGTTTCTCCACCTATTACATATACATTGCCCAAGCCATCTGTTTCTACTTCCCATACAGCCGTTGAAGTAGTATAAGTTGGTGAAACCACCCACGGGTCAATTACAATTTTTTGCGAGTTATCATAATTCTCTATCTCAAACGACAATACATTATTCTCAAATACATATTTGGAATTTATCTCTCCTTTAGAATTATTATAGAATGTGTATGGTTTGTGCTCTATAATATCACCAAGTGAAGTGTTGATTTCTATTTGCCCAAGTTGATTTAATTTAAGCGTAATGTTCTCTTCTTTCGTATTGGTGTGGCTCGTTTTGTATTGCATTTTTATTTGGGAAGGATCTGCCCCGGGATGCAATATCACACTATACTTAATGCCTCCTTCAGGGTGGAAAACATATTCAATATCAATTCGGTCATACAGGTTTTTATAGATGATTTTTTTATACCCGCCAATACGATTCAGGTTGGTAACTTCCTTTGTTTTAAAGTTCTTTACGGCATAAGAGAAATAGTGGTCTGTCTTGTTCTCGACAACTATCTCCACATTTTCATTAGCTCCAAGCCAGGTGACATGAATCAATTCGCTAATATTTACTCTTTTCGGAGAATCGTGTTTTCCTTTTTTTCGGTTTGGATTTCTTACGATTTTGTCTAACCGGTAAGTCAATCCTTTTTTTGTAAAGAATATGTAAAACGGATTTTGACTTACGGCATATTCAATCTGGTTGTTCTTCTGCCAATTTCTTCCTTCAAATTGGCCTTCATTTTTAATAAATGCTTTGTCTAAATCAATATTACGTTTCCAATTACCTGTTTGCCCATTAAGTAAAAAAGGGAGAATAAATAAAAAGAGCAGAATTTTTCTCATTATTCTGAATTGAAGAATTCCTTGCGAAATTAATAATTGTACTCAAAAAAACAAGTTCTTCATTAAGTATTATTGGCGTGCTGTCACAACCCGCTGTTACAAGCTTTTTCAAGGAAAAATAACAATTCAATTTTTTGTTGCGACTTTAACAAATTGTTTTACATTTGAGATGAAATGAAAAAATTGGTGGTATTTACCGGGGCTGGCGTGAGCGCTGAAAGCGGCCTGCGCACTTTTCGAGATAGCAACGGGCTGTGGGAAGAATACGATGTTATGGAAGTCGCTACTCCTGAAGCGTGGCACAAAAACCCCGGGCAGGTGCTACGCTTTTACAACATGCGCAGAAAGCAAGCCATTGAAGCCCAGCCTAATGCAGCGCACCATGCAATAGTACATCTGGAAAAAAAATACGATGTACATGTGATTACACAAAATATTGACGATTTGCACGAACGTGCAGGCTCATCAAAAGTGTTACACCTTCATGGAGAAATCAACAAAGCCCGCAGCACCGAGCATCCAGAATTGATTTACGAGCTTGACCATCGAGAAATGAAATTAGGCGACACTTGTGAAAAAGGAGCACAACTGCGCCCGCACATCGTGTGGTTTGGCGAGGCAGTACCCAATATGGAAATCGCTTATGACATTGTGAGCGGTGCAGACATCATGCTTATCATCGGCACTTCACTGAATGTTTATCCTGCTGCGGGGCTGATACATTACGCACCTCTACAGGCAAAAAAATACTTGGTTGACCCCAAGGCGGTGAACGTGAATGATGTGAAAAACATTACCGTTTTAAAGGAAAAAGCGAGCACAGGAGTAGAAAAAATTACAGAAGAATTGCTCGAAGAACTCTAACGAGCTACTATCAGTTTTTTCGTTAAACGAATAACGCCTTCTATTTTCAATCCGTAAAAATAAACACCGGGCTGAAATTGCTTCAAAGAGTGGTTTATTTGGTCTGCCTGCTTGCTCAGAATAATTTCATCCACCATTTTCCCAAGCACATCATAAATCACAATACTTGCATCGGCCTGCGTTTGGCTCAGATTGAAATCAAAAGTTGCTGTAGAATTTGCGGGATTCGGAAAAACATTCAGCCGCCCGGCAACCAATTGTTCTTCAATACCAACAGCCACATCGAACACCACATCAAGATAAACCGAATCGTTGGGATCGGCTGAATTATAGAACACAAAACGATATGTGTTTGTTCCTGAAAAGCCGGCCGGTTTATGGGCAGCTTTAAATGAGGCCGTGTCTGTAGCTCCAGCAGCTACGTCCACCGTGCCCAGGTCATTATGCACCGGCTGAGTTCCTGCTCCCATGGGACTATAGCAAAACGACCAACAATAATAATTGGATGTGTTGTTTCCCACATTGAGTTCATACCGCCTGCAACCTACATCAATAGTCTTGTTTCCGGTATTTTGTACATCTATTTCTCCGTAATCCACATACAGCTCACCATCTGTGGACAATCCAGCAATAGTGTATGACTGATTGGTGATGTTATTGCCTGCTGCATCTAAGATCTGAAGTGTCTGCGAAAACACAGCACAAGACAACAGGAAGCAAATAGCAAGAAACAAAAGTTTTCGACTCATGGCTTTTAATTTTATCAAAGGTAAGAATATTTTTGACCTTTTAAAAGCACATTTCTGTTTTTTTTTATCAATAGGAATTCAACAATAAAGAACGACAAATCATTGTCTGTCAATAAAAAACACTTACTTTTGTCTTTTCGTTTCAAGAATTTTTTTAACCTAATAAAAATCTACTGCCATGAAAAAAACACTACCATTTTTCACGCTGTTTATAGCAGCAGCGTTTTGCTTCAACGTCAGCCATGCCCAATTATCCGATGGCAGCATTGCCCCTAACTGGACAATGACCGACATCAACGGGACATCGCATACGTTGTATGATTACCTGGACCAAGGTAAACCTGTATTTATTGATTTCTTCGCTACATGGTGCGGCCCATGCCTTACTTATGTACAGGCCGGACATTTGGAAAACCTTTACACCCAATATGGCCCCAGCGGCACAAACGAAGTAATGGTGTTTTCCGTTGAAGGAGACGGAAGTACAAATACGGCTGACTTGAATGGGACAGGCAGCAATACCGTTGCCGACTGGGTTACTTTAATCAATTATCCCCTCATTGACAACGCCTCGCAAACCAGCGCTTATGGAATCGCGTACTGGCCAACCATTTACATGGTTTGCCCCAATAGGATAATCAAAGAGGTTGGCCAGGGAACTACCGCTGCATTGTATAGCGAAGCGCAAGGTTGCGCTCCTCCGGCAAGCCAGGCCAATGACCCCGCTTTGCTAAATTACACAGGCAGCACAGTAACATGCGGAGATGTAGAATTAAAAGTAATGATACAAAATGGTGGAACAAGCAACTTAACATCCGCTACCATCGAATGTTTTGATGGTTCTACCTCGGTAGGAATCGTCAACTGGACAGGAAATCTGGCCACTTACGGGGTGGAAGAAGTTACCATTGGAACAGTCAGTATTTCCTCAACTACTACCTTCTCAATACAGATAACCTCTACAGATGACAATGCAAGTAACAATACTATATCAGCTAGTGTAACTTTCGATAATACAGAAACCACAGATACACTTTATCTTGCATTAACAACAGACGATTATCCCGGTGAAACCACTTGGAACTTGACAAGTTCTGATGGAACTGCATTATTTTCAGGAGGCCCCTACAGCGGCCAGGCAAATCAAACGTTTAACGAAACTTTTACTGTAGCTCCTGGCGAATGTTACTCCTTCAACATTTATGACAGCTATGGCGATGGGCTCAATGCATCGGCCTTCGGTGGAACAGACGGTAATTACACATTAACCGATGAAGACGGCCTTACTATTGTTGCTAATGACGGTTCAGTTCAATTCAATGAAGAATCTCAGCCTTTCATGGCAAGAACAGGGGCTACCGCCATCGAAGAAACACGCATTGGTAAAATGGAGATTTATCCCAACCCAACAAACGGTGATGTTAACATTCGGTTTAATAATTTTATCGATGAAGCGAACATCATTTTGACAGATGTACTGGGAAAAACCGTTCTGCAAAAAACTTATGCTGGAATCAATACGATTGCTCTTGATCTGAATAAATACAATAACGGCATATACTACCTTACGGTTCGGGCAGGAAAAGACACCACAGTTCAGAAATTGGTGTTAAATAAATAATTATTGACTTAATTCCGAAAAAAGTATGGTTCGCCTTTGAGCCATACTTTTTTTGTATCAGCAAATCAGAAATGAAAATGAAAAAAACAATTTTTACTGCACCAATTTCTGACACACGGCCCGGCTCAAACATCCAGTGGATGTTTGCCCTCCTGTTTATTTTAATAAGCACAGCAGGGTTTGGACAAGCAGGAAAAATGACACTGCCCTCTGTAAACATCAAAACCCTCGATGGCAGCACTTTCAACACTTCTCAAATAAGCAATAACGGCAACCCCATTGTCATCAGCTTTTGGGCTACCTGGTGCAGCCCTTGCAAAAGGGAGCTCAATGCCATTGCCGAAGTATACGAAGATTGGCAGGAGGAAACAGGTGTAAAACTGATTGCTATTTCCATTGACGATGCACGCAACACAGGCAAGGTGAAACCCTACGTGAATGGCCAGGACTGGGATTATAAAGTTTTTCTCGACCCTAATGGCGACCTTAAACGCGCCATGTACGTCAACACCATTCCCCACACCTTTTTACTAAATGGTGAAAATGAAATCGTTTGGCAGCACAACTCTTATTCACCCGGAGATGAAGATGAATTGTACGAGTGGATTGAAAAAGTCGCCAACGGTGATGAAGTGAAATAGTTGTTGACTGTACCGTCACTCGTTATCCGAAGTTTGTTAGCCATGACAATATGCAGAAAATATGAGTTCTTTTTCCTTGCTGTTTTTTTGAATTCCTCTTTCGCATTCAGTCAAATTCTGGATAAAATTACAGCAGGCGAAATTCACGGCAATTTCCAAACCGATGTTCAGTATTACAACGAAGACACCATCATTGGTGCTGCTGCTGTGCCCGAAAAAATGCTGATGAATGGCTTCTCTAACATCATTTATTCCAACAAAAGCTTTTCTGCCGGCATCCGCTACGAAAGTTATTTAAACGCGCTGCAAGGATTTCCAGAGGGCTATCGTGGTAATGGCATCCCTTATCGTTTCGCAACTTTCAGCAATGAAAAACTAACCATTACCGTTGGCAATTACTACGACCAGTTTGGCAGCGGATTGATTTTCAGAAGCTACGAAGAGCGTGGGCTTGGATACGACAACGCAATGGACGGCATCCGTATCTCCTATCAAATCTATAAAGGTGTAAATATAAAGGGGATTGTTGGCAAACAACGTAGGTATTTCGATTATGGCGAAGGCATTGTGCGCGGAGCCGATTTGGAACTCAATGTCAACGAAATATTCGATTCGCTCGCCAATGCCAAAACCCGTGTGATTTTGGGCGGAAGTTTTGTGAGCAAATATCAGATAGACCAGAATTCGCAATATAACCTGCCTGAAAATGTGGGCGCTTTTGCCGGGCGGTTGAATGTTATCAGAGGTAGGTTTAATTTATATGGTGAATACGCCTACAAAATCAACGACCCCTCTGCCGACAACGGATACATATACAAACCGGGCGAAGGGCTACTACTGCAAGGCAGCTACTCGCAAAGGGGCCTTGGGATTTCGCTTGCCGTCAAGCGTATTGATAACATGAGCTTCCGCTCCGACCGCGATGCCGCACTCATGGAATTGCAAATAAATTATCTGCCCGCGTTTACTCGTCAACACACCTACAATTTACTGGCAACGCTCTATCCTTATGCCACCCAGCCCAATGGAGAAATGGCCTTTCAGGGCGAATTGATTTACAAACTCAAAAAAGGAAGCCCTCTTGGCGGAAAATACGGCACGGGCATTCTCATTAATTATTCGATGGCCAATAACATTGATACAATACTTTTGAATGATGAAACCAACGACAGAATGGGCTATAAATCCGATTTTTTAAAATTCGGTGACGATGTTTATTTCCGTGATTTTAATGTAGAAATTTCCAAAAAATTCAACAAAAAACTCAAAGGAATTTTCACTTACGCTAACGTTGCCTACAACAAAGATGTGATTGAAGGAAAGGTAGACTACGGCATTGTTTATGCCGACCTGGGTGTGGCAGATATCACTTATAAAATAGCCAAAAAACATGCTATTCGGGGTGAGATTCAGGGTTTGTTCACCGACCAAGACCAAGGCGATTGGGCAACCGTTATTTTAGAATACACGCGCTCTCCACATTGGTTTTTTGCCGTCATGGACCAATACAATTACGGCAACCCAAAAGCGGAAAAGCGTGTGCACTACTACTATGCTTCATTTGGCTATACGCGCAATGCAAGCCGCATTATGTTGAGTTATGGCAGACAGCGGGCAGGCATTTTTTGTGTGGGAGGAGTTTGCAGAAATGTGCCTGCATCCAATGGGATTACTTTGACGGTGACAAGCACATTTTAAAAAAAAGTCTTAAATTCGAATATCGAAACAATGACCAAATTTTCAAATAACAATATAGTTTATTCCCTTCTTTTCATCTCAATCATTCTCTTCGGTTGCGACAAAATTGACGACCCCATCGAAAACAAAGACGATGTTCCCAATATCCCCGAAATGGAATACGACACGCTATGGTCAACTCCCAACAGCTCGATGCGCTATATTTTGATAGAAGAATTCACAGGTCATACCTGCACCAACTGCCCCGAGGGCGCAGCTGAAGTGCAACGGCTCGACAGTATTTACGCACCTCAGATTATTCCTGTTGCCATTCACGCAGGTATTTTTGCTGAAACAGAAAATAACCCTGACGGTTCTTATTCAACCAATTTCTCTACCACAGAAGGTGAAGAATACAACGCCACCTTTGCCGTTTGGGGCTATCCATCTGCCATGATTAGTAGAAAAAAAGACGGGGGCAACTACGTGCTGCCCAAAGGCAGTTGGGAATCTACTATCACCAACATCAAAGATGATGCTCCTATGGTGAAAATTGACGTGATGTGCCTTTACAATGATTCGGTGCGTATCATAAAGCCAACAATTTATGTGGAATGGCTGCAAGCGGCAACAGGAAGTTACAAACTGCAGGTTTTCCTCATCGAAGATCACATCATTGACTGGCAATTAGATGGGGGATTTCACAACCCCAACTACGAGCACCGCCATTCGCTTCGCAAAACTGTTAACGGCACTTGGGGAGAGCCGGTTACAACCTCAAATGCAGGTGATACAGCATCGTTCTCATCTTCTTATCAATTAGATGCCGATTGGGTTTCTACCAATTGCCAAATAGTGGCTTTCATTTACGATGCGTCCACTTATGAAGTAATTCAGGCGACAGAAGTAGGATTGGCAGAGTAACTGTTCTTTCATTTTAGTATTTTTGCCCGCTATTATGAAAAGCCCGRKTTTTCCYTCTTTACCATTRATTTCAAGATTTTACATTAGCTCATTARTGTTAATTCGTGTGATTAGTGTCTGCTTTTTTCTYTTTTCTTKTCGAGAAGGTGCYTCTCAAACCATTTTCTCAGAGARTTTTGAAAGTRGYTCCCTCCCTSCRGGATGGTCACARCAAAGCAATGCCACTGATGGYGGCTGGAAATTTGGYAAGGCCAATRAATTGCAAAGCCAATACTGGAAAATTCCTTCGCATAGTKCAATTGCYGCAACCAATGACGACCARTGCAATTGCGATAAARTARAAGATAAAYTGACTACACCAACCATYRATTTGAMCGGGKCWTCTTCTCCYRTTTTGCTTTTTGATGTATTTTTCAATGAGGGAACTTATCAGGGAATCACAGAAGTCGCTACTGTTGAAATKTCCACTGACAGCGGGGCGAGTTTTACTTCTGCTGCTACACTTTTGGGTAATGAAATTTGGAGCCGTAACTTTATTGACCTTTCGAACTATGCCGATTCCATCATTCAAATTGGGTTCACTTATAGTGATTCGGGCGGATGGTCGTTTGGCTTTGCGATTGACAATGTGCTGATTTACGATGCAGTTGCGCTTGACCTTTCGGTTACTGAATTTGATTTGCCTGATTATTTACTGCTTTCGGACTCCCTCCTCATTGAAGGCGAAATCACCAATTTCGGAACGGATACTATTTCTTCCTTTAACATCAATTGCTTAGTGAATGATTCGCTTGCTTTGGTAGATTCTATTTCGGCAAACGTCCTGCCTTTCGGAAATTACCGTTTTTCGTTCAGCGAATATTTTAACCCCCCGGCTGATGGAACTTATGAAATCAAAGTTTGGGCTGATTATTTGAACGAAAATTTGGATGAAAACAAGGCAAACGATACGCTTTTGTATACAATACATGTGGTAACCCAGTCGGCACAACGCAGGCCGCTTGTGGAAGAATTTTCAAGTTCTTCATGTGTGCCTTGTGCCAATACCAGCATATCCACAAACAATTTGTTTGAGTCGTATTTTGCGAATGCTGAAGGAGGCTCAATTTCAGTTATCAGGTATCAAATGAATCTCCCCGATTCCACCGACCCTGCCTACATCAGCGAAAACGCTTTGCGTTATGGTTTTTATGATTCGCCTGCTATGCCTCACGCTTTCATTGACGGAAATTTTTTCAAAAACAGCAGCGGGTTACTCTCCGCATCAACCATTGATGCAGCAATGGATGAAATTTCGGTGATTGATTTATCGATTTCCTATTCGCTGAATGGAAATAACATTGGTGTTATTTCAACCATTACTCCGCTTGCGGATATACCTTCTCAAAACCTAAAATGGCATGTCATTATAACCGAAGATTCTATTGCCCACAGCCAAGCCACGAATGGCGATACGGTCTTTTATCACATTGTCCGGAAAATGTTATTAGGAGAAGCGGGCTATTCCATTGGGCCGTTAACCGAAGGGAATCCTGAAAGCGTGGTACTGAACGAAATACTGACAACAGACACCTCCGTTGCTGGCTATTTGTTTACCGATATTTCCAACATTTCTGTTATTTCCTTTTTGCAGGACAGCGCAACAAAAGAAATTTATCAGAGTGCAGTGGCAAGATGGCCAACGGGAACAGAGGAGATTATCGCTCAGGGCTCAGAGCTCGAGGTTTTTCCCAATCCAAGCCATGGGGTTTTTAAATTCAGGAATCATCCCGTAAAATGGGAAGGAAGTGAAGTTGAGATATATAATATTTTGGGTGAAAAAATTTATTCGTCTTGGCTTAGTGGTCGGTCGTCAGTTTTAGATATTTCGGAACAGCCGAATGGAATCTACTTTTTGAAAATTACCAACAGCCAACTTATCCAAAAACTCATCATTTCGCGTTAGCATTGTTTCCATGCGGAAATCAAGCATCATATTTTTCTTGTTTTTTTTATCCATTCAAAGTTTTTCCCAAAGCCGCTTCAAAGCTGGCTTCCTTGCAGGATTAACCACTTCCCAGATTAATGGCGATGGCTATGCCGGATTTAATAAAATCGGCCCCATAATTGGCGTATTTGTCAATTCAGATATTAAAGAGAAATGGCAAGTTCAATTTGAAATCAATTACATCAATAAAGGCAGTAAAGACCCGCCCAACCACGAAATCGGTAAATACAACTTCACTCGCATTAACTTGCATTATATAGAAGTTCCGGTGCTTGCAAAATATTATTGGAAGAAATTCAATTTTCAACTCGGAGTTACTTTAGGCACGCTTGCCAAAGAGCGATGGACGGATGCCAACGGAAAAATACCTGCTTATATCAATTTTAAACGCTACGAACTCGGCTACCTTGCGGGTGTGAGTTGGGAAGCAACTAAAAGCCTGACGCTTAACTGGCGTTATCAATCATCACTGTTACCAGTGGCCAACAGAGTGACGTTTGACCCCGTGCGTTTTGGCTTTTTCGGTGGTTCACACAACATCGGTATTTTACTGACGTTACGTTACGAAATTCCATTACAAAAAAGTGATTGAAAAGCATAAAATAGCATTGGCCATTACTGGCGCAAGCGGTGCCATTTATGCAAAAGTGTTGCTGAATAAATTGCAAACAATGCAAGAGCAACTTGAGGAAGTCAGCGTGGTGATGAGTAGCAACGCCAAAGAGATTTGGAAATACGAGTTGGGCAATAATGATTATGAAAAAATTCCCTTCAGGTTTTTTGATAAAACCGATTTCAATGCACCATTTGCATCGGGTTCATCGAGCTATAAGACAATGATTATCTGCCCTTGCTCAACGGGTATGCTTGGGCGCATTGCAAGCGGGGTTTCCAACTGCCTCATTACAAGAGCTGCCGATGTGATGCTCAAAGAAAGGCGAAAGCTGATTTTAGTACCGAGAGACGCTCCATTGAGTTTGATTCATATTAATAACATGAAAGCCATCACCGAAGCAGGAGGAATCATCTGTCCCGCTTCGCCATCGTTTTACAGCAAGCCATCAAATTTTGAAGAATTAGCGGCTACTATTGCTGACCGTRTTCTGGATTTAGCAGGATTAAAGTTTTCAACATTTCGATGGAATGAACCCGAACAAAATTGAGCYAAATMACTGAAAAACAGGTAAMTTGTGAAAAACAAAATCGAATAAAATTTGGATTTTATCTGAAWTATTTMTATGTTTATCTGCTTTTATTAAATGTTGAACTAAAAACGCAGGAGCCATGTTAGAAATGACCAAGACCGTTTTGCAAAAAGTAAGTTTTGACAGAAAACTCTTTAAAAAAGAGCTCATGAAAGCTACACGCTGGTTGAAAAAAGACGAGTTACTTCAGCTGCAAGCGTGGTGCATTGTGATGTTTGGCGCGAAATACGGAGATTTAATCGCTGAAGTATTTCAGTCCATCTCATAAACGGTTAAACCCATTCTCATCATTTTACATTTAATTTATTCTCCTCACTAAAGTCAGGGGTTAAATTTTTCAAAAAATCAATATTACGCCTCAGCCCTTTGAATTTTGTACGCTTCACGGCTGATTTTTTAAAAACTTCATTGAAGACATCTTCAGTGATTTCTTCCCATTCTTTTTTGCTCATTTCCAATAATTCCGAATGCTGCTCAAAAAGTGGTTCGCGGTGTGGTTTTGAAAAGCGATTCCACGGGCAAACATCCTGACAAATATCACACCCGAAAGCCCAATTTTCAAACTTGCCAGTCATTTCTTTTGGCAAGATTTCATCCTTCAATTCAATGGTGAAATAGGAAATGCACTTACTGCCATCCACCACATACGGTTGAACGATTGCATCGGTCGGACATGCGTCAATGCAAGCAGTGCAAGTACCGCAATGGTCGGTTACAGGCTGGTTGTAATTYAATTCTAAATCTATAATCAATTCAGCAATAAAATAAAACGAGCCGGATTGTTGATTAATCAAATTGGTATGCTTTCCAATCCAGCCAAGCCCTGCTTTTTTTGCCCATATTTTATCCATTACGGGCGCAGAATCTACAAACGCCCTCCCGTTTATTTCGCCAATGTTTTCATTGATGAAATAAATCAATTCCTTAAGCTTTTTTTTGATGACGAAATGATAATCCTGCCCATATGCATACTTGGATATTTTGGGTGCTTTGGAATCGGTTTGTGTTTTTTCAGGATAATAATTCAACAGTAGCGAAATGATGGATTTTGCCCCATCAACCAACAGTCTCGGATCGAGCCGCTTGTCGAAATGGTTTTCCATGTAATGCATTTTGCCGTGCATGGCATTTTTCAACCACTTTTCCAAGCGAGGGGCTTCTTCTTCTAAAAATTCAGCTTTGGAAATACCACAGTGCTGAAAGCCGAGGCGAACGGCTTCCTGCTTGATGAGATGGGTGTATTTCTCCGTCATATCTTCCAATGCTACAGGACTAAGCAAGGTACCTTAAGATATTTCATTCCACACATGATTTATAATATGACATCAATAAAGTTACTCAAACAGTGTTCCCTGCCCTTTTTTCGGAACTTTCCCAAGATGCTTGTAAGCCAGTTCAGTCGCTTCCCTGCCGCGTGGGGTGCGGTGCAGGTATCCTTCCATGATGAGAAACGGCTCATAAACTTCTTCGATTGTGCCTTCTTCTTCACCCACTGCTGTGGCAATGGTTTTAATACCTACCGGCCCTCCACTGAATTTTTCGATTATGGTGGAAAGGATTTTATTGTCCATTTCATCCAACCCATGCTGGTCAACATTGAGGGCTTCGAGGCCGTAATGAGCGATCTTCAAGTCAATGTTTCCATCGCCTTTTATTTGGGCAAAATCGCGCACCCTTCGCAACAAGGCATTGGCAATCCGCGGGGTTCCCCGGCTTCTACGAGCAATTTCAAAAGCAGCTTTTTCGTCAATTTTTATATTTAAAATATCAGATGAACGATGAACGATTGTTTGGAGCAATTCGGCATCGTAATAAGAAAGACGGGAATTAATACCAAACCTTGCCCTTAAAGGAGAAGTCAACAATCCAGACCGAGTAGTTGCACCAATCAAAGTGAATGGTTTTATAGACAACTGCACACTGCGGGCGTTCGGCCCTGTGTCAATCATAATGTCAATGCGGTAATCTTCCATTGCAGAGTAAAGAAATTCTTCGATAACCGGGCTGAGGCGATGAATTTCATCAATGAACAGCACATCATGGGATTCGAGGTTGGTAAGCAGTCCGGCCAAATCCCCTGGCTTTTCCAGCACAGGCCCCGAACTGATTTTTACGTTCACATCCAATTCATTAGCAATGATATGCGCCAAGGTGGTTTTTCCCAATCCGGGCGGACCGTGCAGTAGCACATGGTCAAGCGCTTCTTCGCGCTGCTTGGCCGCTTCAACAAAAACCTTGAGGTTTTCCACCACTTTGTGCTGGCCGGTGAAATCATCAAATTCTTTTGGTCTCAGTACCTTTTCGATCTCACGATCGGTAGAGGTAAGGTTTTCGGTTGCGGGATTGACATTTTCGTTCATTGATATGCGAATCGCTAATCGTTACGAATTTACGAATAAAATTCACTTAGGTTTTCGTGTCATTGACCGATAAATCTCGCCCAACAGCACTTTTATTTTCAATACATAAATCGGTGAGCTGAGTTGAGAGTACGATTCTTTTGAGCCAATGATAATTAACCGATAACCCACACCAAAACCCAAACCCATCCATGGAATAATTTTATATTGTCCGGTCATGTATGGCTCATAAAGCGTCATAAAATGCTTGTCAGTAATGACCAAATGCCCTGTAGAGTTGATACGCTCATAAAACGAACTGCCAAATCCTAGTAATACGGGAATACTTAGCTCCCACTTCTCTTTTCGGTAAAAGGTGTATTCCAGATAAGGCGATAAATACCAAAACTTAAGCTGTGCATTGTTTTTGTCGTTTTGCTTGTAAATTTCAGAAGATAGCCAGTTGTAACCGACACCCACTTTTACGGTTTTATTAAAATCCAATCCCAGCTTAATCCCAATAATTCTTGCGTAAAAATGAGTAATAAAAGAATTGCGCGTGTCAATTCTGAAATCAACAGTAGGCTTGTAATTAAAACTGGTTTTGATAGAATCGAGGAATTGAGCATTTGAATTTCCAACAAAGAACTGGAGCAACAACACAAAAAAAATGCCCTTAACAATAAAGGGCATCGGTAAACTTATTTTAATCATTGCCCTAATGCGTTCCTCCGCCATCTTCTTCTCCTTCTTCGAGCGGGACAGTTTGGAGCACAAAATCATCGGGTTTGCCCGGCTTGCTGTAATCATAAGCCCAGCGATGAACTTCAGGCAATTCACCTGGCCAGTTGCCATGGATGTGTTCAATAGGTGTAGTCCATTCCAGTGTATTAGCTTTCCACGGGTTTTTCGTGGCTTTTTGCCCCCTGAACACACTGTAGAAAAAGTTGAAGAAGAAGATGCACTGTGCAAACGCCCCGATAATGGCTGCATAGCTCACAAACTCATTAATTTCAAGCACGTTGTCCCAAATTGGAAATTCGCTGTTAGTGTAATATCTTCTTGGCACGCCTGAAAGTCCCAAAAAGTGCTGTGGAAAAAACACGCCATAAGCACACAGAAAGGTAATCCAAAAATGAACATACCCAAGCTTGGTATTCATCATCCTACCGTACATTTTGGGAAACCAGTGGTACACCCCACCAAACATAGCCAGTACAGCAGAAAGCCCCATTACAATATGGAAATGTGCCACTACAAAATAAGTGTCATGAATATTAATATCCAATGCAGAATCCGCCAAAATAATGCCCGTTACCCCACCTGAAATAAAAGTAGAAACCATCGCAATCGCAAAAAGCATGGCTGGGGTAAACCTGATATTTGCCTTCCATAAAGTAGTGATGTAGTTAAATGCTTTAATGGCTGATGGAATAGCAATGAGCAACGTGGTAAAAACAAAAACAGCTCCCAAAAACGGGTTCATCCCTGTAAGAAACATGTGGTGACCCCAAACGACAAATGACAAAAATGCAATGGCAAGGAGAGAAACAAC
Source organism: Flavobacteriales bacterium (assembly GCA_002746335.1). GTDB lineage: Bacteria > Bacteroidota > Bacteroidia > Flavobacteriales_H. The sequence goes on from NVWW01000023.1 coordinate 20,077, forward strand.
CATAGCCCGATAACCGAAAATTGGCTTGCGCGAGTTAATCGCGATGATTTCAGAAGCCAATCCCAACGCGGGTAAAAGCACAATGTACACTTCGGGATGCCCCAAAAACCAAAACAGGTGCTCAAACAAAATGGGACTACCTCCTGTTTGGTGCAGCGCTTCACCGCCAATGTAAATATCAGAAAGGAAAAATGCGGTGCCAAAACTCCGGTCGAAAATCAAAAGTAAAGCAGCGGCAAACAAAACAGGGAAAGAAAGCACACCAAGAATCGCTGTGAGAAACAGCGCCCAAATCGAAAGCGGCAGACGCATCATCGTCATTCCCTTTGTGCGAAGATTGATAACTGTGATGATGTAGTTCAGCCCACCCATCAGTGCGCCCACAATAAACAACGCCATGCTTACTAACCACAAAGTCATGCCTGCGCCCGAACCCGGGATTGCTTCGGGAAGCGCGCTTAAAGGCGGATATATCGTCCATCCGGCTGATGCGGGGCCATCAGGCAGAAAAATCGAGGTCACCATTATCACACACGAAACCCAGAAAAACCAATAGGAAAGCATGTTAATAAATCCGGAGGCCATGTCTCTTGCGCCTATTTGCAACGGAATCAAGAAGTTGGCAAATGTGCCGCTCAATCCTGCCGTGAGCAGGAAAAAGACCATAATGGTACCGTGAATCGTAACCAGCGCAAGGTACATGTTGGGGTCAAGCACGCCATCAGGGGCCCATTTGTCTCCCAACAGCAAGTTCAGTATTTTGAAACTCTCACCCTGCCAGCCCAGTTGCAAGCGAAACAGCGTGGACATGATCATCCCTATAACAGCCATAATCATACCCGTAATCAAGAACTGCCGACCAATCATTTTATGGTCCTGACTGAAGACCCATTTGGTGATAAACGATTCTTTGTGGTGATGTGCTGTGTGCTCTGCCATTATCGGATTTCGATGTTCAAAATTAGTGATTTATTGTATTTCGGCCAATGCTGTTTTTTCTTCTTCTATTTCCTTATTTGTATCTGAATCAACTATGAAAGTTGCCTGCTCACCAAGCCATTTTTCGTAATCTTCTTGCGATTCAATAATAATGTCCATCTGCATGTTGTAATGAGACGCACCGCAAAWTTTGTTACAGAACAGGATGTAATTAAATTCGGGATTACCAACGATTTTGCGCATTTCTTCGGTTGTTGTTTTCGGCACCATGTGAAAAGTAGTAGTCATACCCGGCACGGTGTTCATCTGTAAGCGAAAGTGCGGCATGTAGGCACTGTGAATTACGTCTTGCGAGCGGAACATGAATTTCACAGCCTTGCCAACGGGCAGGTGAAATTCGCCTTTCACAATAATATCGTCATTAACCCTTTTATCAGTAGAATCCAAACCTAAAAAGTTAGCGCCTTCAATGAGTTTGTAGTTGGCAGCACCCAGTTGATTGTCTTTCCCCGAATAACGAGCTGTCCAGTCGAATTGCCTGGAATAGAGTTCAATTACAGTAGCGTCTTCAGGRGCATCCACCATCAGCACCTCGTGCCATGTTTTCAATCCATAAAAGATAATTACAGCGAGCACCACGGCTGGAATCAAAGTCCAAATCAATTCCAGTTTATTATTGTGAGTATAATAGTAGGCCTTTCGGTCCTCGCGGTAATAATATTTGAAACAAAACCAAAACAATACCGCGTGTGTGACAAAAAAAATCAGAAATATAATCACGAAATTGAAATTGAGCAACCAGTCGGTAGCATCACCGTGTATAGATGCCGAAGGTGGCAGCATTTTATCTTTATAGGAATAAACGTAGTAAATCACATAAATGAAAAAACTAATGATAAAGACGAGCATCATGCCGCCCATCAGTTTRTTGTCTTTTAGTGAGATGTTTTCTTCGCGTGTGCCTTTCAACTCCCGGGCAACCTCATGTACACGCATCATTTGCACTATGGCAATAATGCCTAGCGCGATGACAAAATATATGAGCAATGTTTCCATCTATATCATTGTTGAAGATGAACGCTTTCTTCCAAAAACGGGTGGTTTTTCACCATGAGTGGCGCTTTTGTCAGTGCCCTCAATACTACATTGATAAACAATCCCAAAAACCCTAAAAATAATCCGACTTCGAGAATTCCATTTACGTGATGCCCTTTCATTGTTCCCGGGGTGACCATCAAATATAAATCAAGCCAATGCCCGATGAAAATCAAAATGCCCACGATAACAAGCAGCGTGTAGTTTCTTTTTGCTGCCCGGTCCATCAAAATTAGCATCGGGAAAGCAAAATTTATCAGGAACATACCAAAGAAAAGCCATTGGTAATCGCCCAGCCGCGCTTGGTAATAAGTAACCTCTTCAGGGATATTGGAGTACCATATCAACATGTACTGGAAAAACCACATGTAGCACCATAAAAAGCTGATGGCAAACATCCATTTGCCCATGTCGTGAATGTGATTACGATTCACTTGTGGCAAATAGCCCTGTTTTTTCAGGTAAATGATGAGCAAGGTCAGAAAAGTAATGCCGCTTATCCACATGCCAGTAAAAGTGTACCAGCCAAACAGCGTACTGAACCAGTGTGCGTCAATGCTCATCAACCAATCCCATGCGGCTATTGAAGATGTAAATCCTAAAAACACCAAAAAGATAGCTGCTGATGTGATGTTCTTTTTGTGAATTTGAACTCCGCCCACAATGTCTTCTTCGAGCGAGCGCTTTCTGAATTTTCGCTGAAAAAATATACAAACACCAATAAACAAAATCACTCGTGCCCAAAAAAACATCTGGTTGAGATACGGCTCTTTTCCTGCAATTACGGGATCATATTTTTCTGAATTGACATCGAACAATTCCGGGTCCATCCAGTGATACAGGTGGTGTCCGTGAAGGCTCCCCACCAAAAACACCAAAACCAACACACCAGCGCCAATAGGCAAATAAGCGGCAGTGGCTTCAAAAACACGTTTGAACACCGTGCTCCAAGCCGCTTCAGCAGCATACTGTATAGCAATGTAAAAAACAGCAATCAGTGAGATGGAAAAGAAGAAAAAACCGTTAATCAAAATATTGCCCCACAGCCGTGAATTGGCATGATGGGCGTCTTCGCCTTCAGCGCCCAGCATGGTAACAATGCCGTAAATCAACGTCAACAATCCGATACCCATCAAAATCATGGATACCTTTTTTGCCTTGTCACTTATGATGTACATGTCGTTCATTTAACTTTCTGTTCCCGTTTCAGTATTTTCAGTTTCTGCATTCCCTCCATCTTCGGCTGCATCGCTTTTGCCACCCAGGTTTTGCAACGTTTTGATGTAATGTATTATTTTCCAGCGCTCTTCTTTGGTCAATTGCGATGAATGTGAACCCATGCTACCCTTACCAAAAGTGATGGAATGAAACATTTTTCCTTCAGGTAAGTCCTTTAGTTGCGGCCCGTTGTAAGGTGGTGGTGGCCCTGGGAATTTCGGGTTCATTGCTACCTTGCCATCGCCCTGTCCCGTTGCGCCATGACAATGGACACACATCTTGTCAAAAATCACTTTCCCTTCGGCAACCACCGCTTCCGAATAAGGAATCATMGTTTTTAATTCAGCWGMCATTTCGTATCCCTCRTTRGTATTSGGATARGGATATGGAAAATTCACCCATGCCTTTGAAGTRTCTTTTGAAAAAGGGATRGTACCTTCAACCGGYAGACGGGATGCCATACTGTCTTCGAAAAGCGGGTTTTCCCCGTAGGTCTCATAAGACGGTGAACGGTACATGTCTGGCATAAATTCATAGCCGGGACTCARCGGGTCGGAAGAGCAAGAAACAAGCAAWGTGCCTGCAAAAAGCATCAATAAACYWATATTTCCAATTCCATTCRRCATTTTACTACTTTTCAAAAACYTCAACAGGACCTGTTWCACTAATCATCGAATTAATTTCTTCTTYACTAAAGTTGCCATTTTCAATTGTTTCKATTTCTATTGCAAAATGGTCGTCCGTAGTTTTTGGGTGCGGGTTTCGCGCAGCCACTCCAGGCAGCGTCCAGTTTCGAATAAGCATCGTAATGGCCATGCCGTGTCCGGCAAACAGCACCGTTAACTCGAATGTAATCGGAATAAATGCAAGCATATTTTCTTTCATGCTGAAGCTTGGCTTTCCACCAATGTTCATCGGCCAGTCATACACCATGCAAAACCACATCAGTCCAAGAGCAAAGGCAGTACCTGTAATGCCAAAAATGAAGGCGCAAATCGCCAGCCGAGTCCACTTCATGCCGATGATTTCTTCGATTCCATGAATCGGAAAAGGTGAATAGGTTGTGGTGATGTGCACGCCTTTTTCCACTAATGCTTTCGCTCCTTTTACAAGGATTTCATCATTATCATATAACCCGTATATTTTCTTATTCGCCATTAGTGTTTCCGTTTTGGTGCATTTTCTTGAAATGATCACCGGAAATTTTCAAAATGGATTTTGTTTCATTAAAAGCAATCACAGGAAAAACTCTTGCAAATAATAAATAAAGGACGAAGAAAATTCCTATCGTTCCCAAAAAGATACCAATGTCCACGAATGTGGGGTGAAACATGTCCCAACTTGATGGGATGAAATCGCGATGTAATGAAATAACAATCAAAACAAACCGCTCGAACCACATGCCTACATTCACAAAAAATACGATGATGAATGTTAGTGTAAAACTTCTTCTGATTTTTTTGAACCAAAATAGCTGTGGTGAAAGCACATTGCAAGTCATCATTATCCAGTAAGCCCAAAGATAAGGGCCTGTAGAACGGTTGATGAACGCATACTGCTCATATTCCACTCCCGAATACCATGATATGAACAATTCCGTAAGATAAGCAACGCCCACCATTGAGCCAGTGAAAATGATGATGATATTCATGTATTCAATGTGCTTAATGGTGATGTATGCTTCTAATGACATCACTTTTCTCATAATAATCGTCAGCGTACATACCATTGCAAAACCGGAAAACAATGCCCCAAGCACGAAATAGGGGGGGAAGATGGTCGTGTGCCAACCGGGAATCACTGCGGTGGCAAAATCAGTAGACACAATCGAGTGGACAGAAAACACAAGGGGGGTAGCCAATCCTGCGAGAATGAGTGAAACCTCTTCAAATCGAATCCATGCTTTGGCATCGCCTGTCCAACCGAAGCTCAGCGTACCGTACACCCACTTTCTCACCGGAGTCAAGGCCCTATCTCGGATGGTGGCAAAATCAGGAATTAAACCGATGTACCAAAACACGAGTGAAATAGAAAAATAAGTTGAAATGGCAAACACATCCCAAAGCAATGCCGAATTGAAATTAGGCCACAACGAGCCAAAATGGTTTGGAAGCGGAAATACCCAGTAACCCAGCCAAAGACGTCCCATGTGAATACCGGGAAACAGCGCAGCCATCATCACCGCGAAGATAGTCATGGCCTCTGCCGAGCGATTAATGGCCATCCTCCAGCGCTGGCGGAAAAGCAGCAATACTGCAGAAATCAATGTTCCAGCGTGCCCTATACCAATCCACCAAACGAAGTTGGTGATGTCCCAAGCCCAGCCTACCGTTGTGTTCAGTCCCCAAACGCCAATCCCACGCCCAATAGTGTAGGTAATCAATCCCAAACCCCATAAAGCAACGATACCTGCAATTGAAATCGACAAATACCATAATTTGCTCGGCTTGCCTTCGAGTGAACGACAAATATCTTCAGTTACCTGATGATAGGAATCAACACCGAGAACTAACGGTTCTCTTATTTCGGATTCTTTATGCATTCGATTCTTCGCTTGATTTATTTCTCACTTTTGTCATATACCAGATATTCGGCTGCACGCCTACCTCTTCCAATAAATGATATGCCCTTTCGTCTTGCGAATTCTTATTTACTTGCGTTGATTCATTATTATGGTCGCCAAAGGTAATGGCATTTGTGGGGCAAGCAGCGGAACAAGCAGTCTGAATTGCTCCATCCTCCACGGGTTTACCTGCTTTTTTGGCTTCTAATTTTCCCGCCTGAATACGCTGAACGCACAAAGAGCATTTTTCCATCACTCCACGCGAACGCACCACTACATCAGGGTTGAGTACCATTCTACCCCAATCGTCCTGCGATGGATTTACATCCGTAAATTTACTGTCGCGATTGTAACTGAACCAGTTGAATCTACGCACTTTGTAAGGGCAGTTGTTGGCGCAATAGCGTGTCCCAACACAACGGTTATAAGCCATTTGGTTAAGCCCTTCCTCGCTGTGCGTAGTAGCTGCAACAGGGCAAACTGTTTCGCAAGGCGCGTGATTACAATGCTGGCACATCACTGGCTGGAAGACCACTTCAGGGTAATCATCGGCCACTTCCATTTCCCTGTAGGAATTTTCTTCTTTGTTAGTATCGCTGCTGTAATAACGGTCGAGACGCAACCAGTGCATGTCGCGGTTTCTTCGCACCTCATCCTTGCCTACAACCGGTACGTTATTTTCCGAATGGCAGCCTGTAATGCACGCCCCGCAACCAATACAGGAATTCAAATCAATAGACATGCCCCAGCGATGGCCTTTCGTGATGTTGTGGTCATCCCAAAGGTTGTGGTCCGTAATTTTCGGCTTTTTCTTGCCATAGGCATCGACCACATAAGCTTCTTTGTTCCATTTTTCCTTCGGCTTGCTGTTGTAAATATCGGCAGTAGTTTCGTTGACGATTTTACGTCCCATCATGGTGTGATGAGTTTGGGTGGTAGCAATAATGTAGGACTGATCAGCTTTTTCTACTTGCACATCATGTGCGTGGTAATGTAGCGTTCCATGCTCAAAAGCAACCCATGGGAACACATTTTTTCCGATGATTTGCTCGCCATATTTAGCTGTTCCGTAACCCAAAGCAATGCCGATGGTTCCTTTTCGTTGCCCGGGAACAGCAACAACGGGTAATGTTTGGCTGATTCCACTCACGGTAACTTTGGCCTGATTGGCTTCGTCCTGCTGGCCTGTGTGGGTTTCATAGCCGCCTTCCTTCATATCAGCAGGGTTCATCGTTATGTAGTTGTCCCAAACTACTTTGGTAACGGGATCAGGAAGTTCCTGCAGCCACGGATTATTGGCTTGGTTACCTTCACCTATACCTGTTTTAGCATACAATTTCAATTCCCAATTACCACCTGAAACGCCTGCTATTGCTGATGCTGCGGATGCAATATCACCTTTGAATCCATTTTCTTCTTCTGAACTTTCATCAGCAGTTCCTTCGGGTTTGGGATACGAATGCACGTCCACTTCAAAGCAACCATTGTGTAGGCAATTGTTCCAGTAATCGGTGAAGGTGGCGTATTTCTGTTGGTTCGGGAAGCCCCACTCTTCCCAAATACCTTTAATGTACTTGTAGTAATCGCTGTCCATTCCCGCCCATTTTAATAATGAAGATGCTACTTGGCGTGTTTTGAACAACGGGCGGATGGTGGGTTGCGTTAATGCGTAAAACCCTTTCTTTGGATTTGCATCATTCCATGCTTCCAAATAGTGATGATCAGGACAAACGTAATCACAGAGCGATGCGGTTTCATTCATTGTTCCTGCGAAGGAAATTTTGAGTTTGACTTTGTTGAGCGCATCTGCAAAACTCCAACCGGCAGGCATGGTATATGCAGGGTTGGCACCGTAAATGAGCAGCGCATCTACTTTGCCGTCATTCATTTCATTGATTAATTCGGCAACGGCTTCATCATCACCTTTGCGGATTTCCTGAGGAACATCGAGATGAATCGTGTTTTCGTAATTTTCCAGCTTATCGTTGATGGCATTGACAACTGTTTGCACATGTTTATCATTTGAACCGGCAACTACAAGCGATTTGCCCTTGCTTTTCTTTAGGTCGCTCGCTGCTCTTTCCACTTTGGCTTTCAGGTTGTTTTCATCGCCTAAATCGCCACCGGAAAGTGAAGTGCCTGCTATCGCATTGTAAAGCGCCACCGCCACTTTTCCTTCTTCACTCGGTTTGATTGCAGCGCGAACATCTGCATTGCTGCCCGTAACAGAAAGCACGGTTTCAAACTGGTAATGTTTGCTCATCCACTTGCCTTTGGGATTGCGTGTTTCGGCATATTGCAATGCGTATTCGATGGAAGAAATCCAGTTCACCAAAAAGTCAGCGCCAATACTCACAATGGTTTTGGCCTTGTTGAATTTGTAATCTGGAATGATTGCCTTTCCGAAAGATGCTTTGTTCGCCTTTCGTATTCCTGAATAGGAAGACGCATCATAAGTCACATGCTTCACGCTGGCATTGGTTTCCGTATCCGAATCATCGGTTTGCTCCTGTCCGCCAAATTTCTTTTTAACGTCCTCAATCACCATGAGTGTTGACGGACTGATGATGGTGTTCGAAAGGATGCGGATGTTGCCTCCTCTTCCTGAAATTTCATTGAGTTTAGCTGTGATTTCTTTGTCAACCGTATCCCAATCGCTAGCTACTCCGCCTGCCATAGGGCCTTTGAGCCGATTAGAATCGTAGAGCGAAAGCACCGATGAATTCACCCTTGCGCTTACACCGCCTTTGGTAATTGCCGAAAGCTTGTTGCCTTCGATGTGGATAGGACGGCCTTCGCGAGTCTTCACCAAAATAGGACAGAAATCAACGCCATCATAATAGGTAGAAGCATAGTAGGTGGCAACACCCGGTGTAATGCTTTCGGGTTTGTTTACGTAGGGAATGGCTTTCATCACAGGCGTTTCACAAGCTACCAAAGTCGCTGCTGCCGTGCTGAAGCCAAGAAACTTCAGAAAATCCCTGCGCGAAGTAGATGACGAATCAAGATCTGTCTTGCTCAAAAATTCATCCACAGGAATATGCTCCGGAAATTCTTTTTCCGCCTGCGCAATAAACTCAGGTTCTTCATGAAGTTGCTCTAAACTGCCCCAATATTTTTTATTGTCTGCCATTCGTCAATTATATAATTAATAGTGGCATTTTGCACATTCAAACCCACCAATATCTTTCACCGTGAAAGACGTTTTGCCTTCATCTTTATGTTTTTCCACTAATTCTGCATGCATTTTGTCATAATAAGCGTTGCCTTCCATAGCTACGTTTGTTTCCTGGTGACAATCAAGGCACCAGCCCATAGTAAGCAATGAATGCTGCTCAAGCAAGTGCATTTCCTGCACTTGGCCATGGCATGTCTGACATTCCTGCTTGCCGGCCACCACATGCTGCGAGTGGTTAAAATAAACAAAATCAGGCAAGTTGTGAATGCGAACCCATTTAATTGGTTTTTGCGGTTTGTCATAAACCCCTTTTTCGGGGTTCCAACCGGCAGCAGCGTATATTTTGGATATTTCTTCTTTTTTCGTCCAGGTGCCTTCGTCAATTCCTCTATGACAATTCATGCACACATTTACGGAAGGAATACCTGCAGTTTTGCCTTTTTCTGCGCTGTGATGGCAATACACACATTCGATGCCGTTATCTCCTGCATGAATTTTATGTGAAAATTTAATGGGCTGCTCAGGCGCATAGCCTTGGTAAACGCCAACGTCCTTGAGAACATACCATCCTTTTACACTTCCTATTACCAGAAGGAACAGTATAATCAAAGCCGTGTGCAACTTGTGCGTGCCAATCCAATAGGCAACGGATTCGAGATTGCCACGGTCGGGAACAGCCGGACGGCCTTTTTTATCATTTAGCAGGTTTTGCAGGTTGTTCTTTACACCCGCCATTACATTAATAATAATGAAGAAAACAATGCCAAGAATGATGAGCCAGTAAAGCGTAGTATTGTCGGTTACTTCTTCTACAGGAATAAATGGATTAGTACCTTTACTACCAACATCAGGTCCATCTACCAAGTGCGGTTTGCTCTTGATGTAAGCAGCAATGGCTAAAATCTCATCATCTTTCAGGTGAGGCTGGGGGGTCATGGGGTAGTTATTGAACTCCGCATACCGCTTGTTGATGTAATCGTCTTCTTTGCTTTTGATGATGGCCCCAGCATTCTTCACCCAGTTAGTAAGCCAGGCATTTTTGCCCTCGTCATCCCCCCCGGGAATCCTGTCCCAGAAACCCTCTAAGCCGGGGCCGGTGCCTCTTTTCCCAGAAGTTGAATGACAAGTTGCACAGGTTTGCTTGAAGAGTTTTGCACCGTCAGCTTCGGCAAATACTTCTGTAGAATTAAAAACGAATGTTGACAAAAAAAGAAAAGAAAGCAAGGCAATCGCTCTCTTTGAAATGAAGCTTTCTATCTGTATCTGTAAGCTGCTATACACCTCCATCCAACAGGATTAAGTCGGGGCAAAAGTAGAAGAAACATTAACTTGTGGTTGTTTTTTTTCTAAAAACTGAACCACTGAATATTAATTTAGAATAATTCTAAATAAAGAATTTCTTTTAAAAAAAATCTTTTTGTTTTTTTGGTGGGGAATGTGGCGGTTTCGTCTAAAAAAACAGCGTGTTGGTCGGAAAACAAAAAACCCTCCTGACTTATCGGAATGGAGTTTCAGAAAAGCAATTTCTTATTTTTTTATCTATATCGTAGCGTATCGGATGCACAAAAGGTGTCTGGGAAAGAATTTAATCGCTGAGCCGGAAGCATCAAAAGTTAAGGGAAAATCAAGCAAGTAACATACTGCCACAGGAGAATAAAATTGGCAAAAATTTCAGATCGTTACTCTTTCACAGTGAGTTTCAGCGTCTTCCAATCCTCACCGGGATGTTTCGAGACAAACACCATTACCTCCGCATTTTCTTTTTCTCCCTTAACGGTGATGTTGAAAAAAGCATTGCCCGTTTCTGAAACCCCATCACCCTTGGTAGAAATTTCGCCCGAAACGATAAATCCATAGCCGATGATATCGCCCGTTTTTTCCAGCACCTTTGGGTCCTTTTCAATATAAGCAATAGCAGCCTGGCAAGCAGGTGTTTTTTTGAATTCGCTGAAATAATACCACCCTCCGCCAACAACAAATGTTACAAGAACTACTGTACTGATAATTACCGTAGCTAAGGAACTACCTTTTTTAACTACCATTAAATCAATTTTAGACGCAAGGTAGCTCTTTTCCAAGAACCTATTGCCATTTTTTTAACTTTGCCAGCCATTTATCATTTTGTTTCAACCCATGAAAAAGCATCTTACTGTATTTTTAGTGTTTATTGCCTCTGTCTCATTTTCCCAAAAAGAATTGCGCATTGCTGATTGGAAGCCGGGGGAGACCAAAACTATCGAAGGCATTTCCATTTACCGTGCCGAAGGCGAAAACAGCGATAAGTCCATCACCAACATCGGATACCAAACTGCCGAACAGATGATGGCTCAAATAAAGGAAGGTGCTAAAAAAGGGAGTTGGAAAAAAGAGAAACTAAACCACGAATTAGACAAATACCGCGTACACAACAAAGGCGGAATCATCAAACTTTACATACAAAGAGAAGATGCAATGACCGCTAACCTTGAGAATTATACGGTAGTTATCAAAACCAAAGAGGAACAGGAAATCCAAGCCCGCAAATTGAAAGAAAAAACACCCAACAAACTTTCTGACGGAGGCGGCTGGAAGAACCAAACTCATGTATGGATAAAGGAAAAAACAGAACGTCCGTTTGAAATCTATGTTCATGATGATTCGCAAGCCGTGCGAAAGACCTATAAATTTGAAGTAACCAAATAATGAAAAAGGCAAGCCCGATATTGCTGCTTTTTGTAACGGGAATGCTGATATTTCCTTGGCGATCTTTTGAGGTTTGCATAGCCCATCCGATGGGGCACCACCATCACCATAATGGTCCAAGCCCTTGTGAATTGAGGAAAACGACCAAAGGCACTACAAGCTACCTCCCGCCTATGGAATGTTTCAAATTCTTTGTTTATGCAGACGATTACTTGTTGCCCTCGCAAGAACAGCTAAAGCCCGATGTTCAATCATTGGTCATTGCGAGTAAATATTTTGATTTGGTTAAATTCCCATTACCTCAAAATGTTTTCATTTCTATGCCTGAGCCAAGAGGCAATTCGGACCCTCCTCTTTCGAATAATACACTTCGCGGCCCTCCCCTTTCTTGATTCCTACTTCTTTGGGAAGCAGGATAATTACATCCTTTTCGCAACTTTTGCATGTTGCAAATCATAATTTACATTTACTCAATAACCAGTAACCAATAATTAACACATGATACGGCTGTCGTTTAAAAATCCATACCTCGTGCTGGTACTTGCCATTGCTGTTTCGGTGTTGGCCGGTGTGCTGATTCCCAGAATGCCTGTTGACATCCTCCCGCAGTTCAAAAAATCGGCTATGCAGATTTTAACACTTTACCCAGGCATGCCTGCTGAGGTGGTGGAAAAAGACATCACTAGCCGCATGGAACGGTGGACAGGGCAATCTCCCGGTATTGAGAAACAGCTCTCAAAAAGTATAATGGGCGTGAGCATCGTTACCAACTTCTACGGGGAAGATGTTGACCCTGCCGAAGCGATGGCAAACACCTCATCTTATGCGATGAGCGACATGTATTACCAACCGCCGGGCACGCTGCCGCCAATGGTACAGCCTTTTGATCCTACGGCAAGCAAGCCGTTGATGTTACTAACGGTAAGCAGCGATGTAAAAAGCGGGAAGGAGTTGTACGACATTGCCTATTACAACCTTCGGCAGATGTTGAGCGGAGTTCCCGGCATTGTAGCTCCGGCTGCTTATGGCGGCACATTAAGAAGGATTCATATATACGTTAATCCTTCAAAGCTCGAAGCGCTTGGTATTTCCCAAACACAAGTTAATGACGCCATTCATAAAAACACTACAATGATTCCCTCCGGCATTGCAGAGATTGGCATGATAAATTACGCCATAGATGCCAAAGGGATGATTATAGATGTGAAGGACTTCAACGACATTGTAATCACCTATAAAAACGGCAAGCCTGTTTATATAAAGGATATTGGATATGCGGACGATGCCAGTGTGATACAGACGAACATTGCACGGGTGGATGGCAAAGAACAAGTGTATTTGCCTATTTTCAAAAGGCCTGGAGCCAATACAATTGCTTCGGTTGAAGGAGTTAAAAAGGCCATTCCAACATTAAAAGAGCGAATGCCGGATGATGTCCAACTGAATGTGATTTTCGACCAAAGCTCGTACGTTCGAAATGCTATTTTGGGATTGACGAAAGCAGGACTTGGCGGGCTGTTGTTGGTTGTAATAGTGCTTATTCTGTTTCTTGGTAATTTCCGTTCGGCACTTATCGTTTCCATCAGCTTACCGCTGTCTGTGCTTTTTGCTTTTGTTGTGCTTTCCTTTACCGGACAAGCGATTAATAGCATTACGTTGGGAGGCATTGTGCTGGTGCTCGGGCTGCTGGTGGACAACTCCATAGTGGTGCTGGAGAATATTGACCGCCATTTGAAGATGGGCAAAAGCGCATGGCAAGGAGCAATGGATGCTGCACTGGAAGTAGCTACACCTGTATTGGCATCAACCTTAGTCATCATTGTCGTGTTTTTCCCGGTAATGTTCCTAACCGGAATTGCGAAGTTCCTTTTCTCACCACTTGCCATTACAGTGGCAGGTGCGATGATTGGCTCGTACATTTTCTCACTTACATTGGTCCCTTTAGCAGCAGCCTATCTGTTCAGAAACAAGTTGCCTAAAGCCGGTGATGAACCCAAAAGAAACGCGCTGGGCTTTTTTCAACGATTCATTGAGCGTTTGCGCGTTCGCTATGAACTCAGTTTGGTCAAAGTCCTGAATCACAAATGGAAGGTGTTAGGTGGTGTTGCAGCCATGTTCGTTTTCTCCCTATTTCTGATGAATAATCTGGGTTATGAGTTATTCCCACAATCGGATGTTGGGCAAATGGAAATACAGGTTCGCATGGAATCCGGAACTCCTTTGAAAGTTGCAGAACAGACCATTATCGATATGGAACAAGTGGTACGGGATGAATTAGGGGATGAGTTGCAACAACTAATTTCCAACATCGGCATTTTCTATGACCTGCCTGCTGCCTATACACCTAATTCAGGCACACAGGATGCTTTTATCGGCATTCAGTTAAAAGAAAGCCATGCGGTCAGCACATTTGAGTATGCTTCCCGTTTGAGGAAAAAAATGCATGACAAATTTCCAGGTATTGAAGTCAGCTTTAATACGGGAGGCTTAATTACGGCTGCGCTCAACGAAGGCAAACCCGCTCCGGTGGATGTGCAGATAATTGGCAACGATCTGAAGGTGCTGAGGCAGATTGCCGAACGCTTGCAGGACACCATTGCCTCCATTGCCGCCACAAGAGACGTTCGTATATTACAGCGCATTGACCAGCCGACCAAGGATATTGACATTGACCGCATCAAAGCAGCGGAATTGGGTGTGGAACCGGTGGATGCCATAAAAAACATTGTTTCCGCGCTCAACTCATCGGCCACTTTCGATAAGGCATTTTGGATTGATGAGCGCAACGGTAATCATTATTATGTAGGGGTTACTTATCCTGAATACTTGATTAACGATGAGCATGTGCTAAGCAATGTAACGGTGGGAAGCAAGACCCATGACAAACCCGTACCGTTCAGGAGTTTTTCAAAAATCAGTGAATCCACAAATCCCGTTGAGATAAATCACTACAACCTTCAAAGGGCATTCAATGTGTATGCCAGTGTTGAAGGAACGGATATAGGCTCTGTTTCTGATGAGATACAAAGACGGATAGATGCAATGAAATTTCCAAAGGGTTATAAAGTGACTTTCAGCGGTGAGGTAGCTACGATGAAAAGCTCGTTCGCTGACTTGGGCCTTGGTTTGGGACTGGCCGTTGTATTGGCCTTTCTCATTATTATGCCACTCTTCCGCTCGTTCCGGCAGCCGCTCATCATCATCATGGCTTTTCCACTTGGGATTATTGGGGTCGCCTTGCTAATGTGGGCAACGGGTACTTACCTGAATATACAATCGCTTATGGGAATTATCATGATGGTGGGAATTGCTGTTTCTTACGGAAACATTCTAATAGACAGAATTAATGCGTTGATTAAGGAAGGAAAAGCTAAAAGTGAAGCTATTGTGAGCGGAGCTACTGACAGGTTTCGTCCTGTGTTGATGACAGCTGGAACAACCATTTTCGGGTTGCTTCCTACTGCAATGGCAAGCAGTGCAGGAACCGAATCAAATGTGCCATTGGCCATTGCCGTGATTGGCGGAACTTTTATGGCTACCCTGCTCACCCTTTACATTATCCCAATCATGTATTTGCTGATTGCTAAAACTAAAAACAATTAAAAATGAAACAATCAATTATAAGTAAAACAACGGGTTTTTTGTGCCTCATTACTGCGCTATGGCTCTCGGGGTGCAGCAGCGATGAAAAAACAGAAAATCAAAGTATAGGAGATGATTCGAAAACACAGTCTGTTGAAGTAACTGTTCCGGCTTACCGCTCTTTTGTTTCTGAAGTGTTGATAACAGGAACGGCTGAACCGAACAGGGAAGTGAAACTGCACGCAATGGAAAGCGGCTATGTAGAGGCTGTTTACAAAGACATTGGCGATGCGGTACAAAAGGGAGAAGTGATTGCGTTGTTGGGGAACCCTGAGTTGTATCGACAGCTACAACAACTAACGGCAGAAGCGGAAGGGAAGAAATCAATTTACCAGCGGCTGCAATCCACTTATGACAAAACCCCTGCCATCACTCCATTGCAAATACTGGAAGATGCAAAAGCAGAATACCTTTCACTGAAATCCAAACTAGATGCTGTTAATGACCGCATCAGCTTTTTACAAGTGAAAGCCCCTTTTTCGGGCATTATCACGCAGCGATTTGTAGATGAAGGCGCATTGGTTCAAAGCGGCTTAACAGAAGATAATCCCCAGCAAATCGTAGAAATCCAGGAAGTCAACCCTATCCGTTTGAGTATCCCTTTACCGGAACGTGATGCAGGGGCGATTGGCAAGGGCATGGATGCTGTTATAACATTTCCTGAATTACCTAGCGAATCGTTCACCGCAAAGGTAAGCCGCACAGCCAATTCACTGGACAGGGATTCCAAAACCATGCAGGTGGAAATTGACATTCCCAATGCTGATGGCAAAATAAAGCCGGGCATGTATGCAAAAGCCCTAATGCAAATAAGCAGCAGGGATAGTGTGCTTTCTCTTCCCGTAACTGCACAGGTGATGTTTCAAAACCAACCCTTCATATTGGTGGTAGTGGATGGAAAAGTGGACCGAGTGCCTTTGCGAAAAGGACTTTTCAACAAGGACTATTTTGAAGTGCTGAATGCGGAAGTGTCTCCACAGGCACAGGTAATTGTACAAGGAAAAGGTTTAGTAAAACCCGGACAGATTGTCAAACCGGTTTTAAAGAATGAGTAATGATGAAACAACTGAAAAACATAGTGGCCTCTGCATTTTTCTGCGCTCTTTGCTCGAGCTTTTTGAAAGCACAGGAGCAAACGCTGCCCATTACTCTTGAAGCCGTTTTAAAAACCGCAGGCGCTGACAACCTCAAAATCAAAGAACTGCAAGCCAAACAGGAATTAGCAGTTGCGAAACACATCAAATCTAAAGAGTGGATTTTGCCTGAAGTGTACACCGGCATTACCATCCATCAACTTAACGGCACTGCCATGAATGCTGACGGGAGATTTTTCACGGAAGTGAACAGGCAAAACTTTTGGGGCGGACTGGGCATTAATGCACAATGGGACATTGGCGGAAATCTGTACCGCTCGAAGGCAGCAAAGCAGCAAATCGAGTCAACAAAATTTCAAACACAAGCCGAAAAAAACAGGGAAATGCTGCGCGTGGTCGATGCCTATTTTGAATTGCAGGCAGGGCAGGCGACTTACAACGCCTACCTTCAACTGCTGGAACAGTCCGAAAGTATTGTGCAACAAATCGAAATTCAAGTAGTGGCAGGGCTACAACACCAATCGGATTTGCTTCTCGCGAAAAGCAATTTGAATCAYACAAAAATTGCATTAAAGGAAACTGAGATTGAAATGAAGCAAAGTTCAGCAGCACTTGTTGAGCTGCTAAACATTCAGRATAACGTTGAACTGGTRGCTGCCGACAGCATWTTCGTTCCTGTTGAATTAGTCAAGGAACAACCAAACAAAGAAAYCGCTTTTTCACTCCGTCCCGAGCTAAAAAAACTTGAAAGCGATATTTCTTCCCTGCAAATTGAGCAGAAGACATTTTCAACAGGATTGTTATTTCCCACATTAAAACTCGGCACATACGATTCTTATTTTGGTGAACTGATTTCTCCGCTTTACAACACTTTTGAACTGAACACCGCATTGTTGTGGAGCATTCCTCTGGGCACCTTGTTGATGAATGGCGATAAAAAGATTTACAATTCAAAAATCAAAATCAATCAGATTTTAGTGGATGAAACAAAAGCGCAAATCACCCGCGAAATTGTGTCTGCAAATGCACAAGCGAACCTTGCCAAGGAGCAAATAAAATTAGCGGAAGAGGCGCTTCAGTTTGCCAATGAAGCCCTCAGCCAAAGCATCGAGCGGCAAAAATTGCGCACCTCCAAACCCTTTGAAGTTTTTCAGGCAGAAGAATACTACATCCGCGCGCAAGTTGATTATATCAACGCCATCAAATCGTATAACAAGGCGCAGTATTGGCTGTATATCGCGCTCGGGAATAATTTATAACATTACAAACTTTGTTTTCTTCCTGCCAACCAAACCGCATTTCCTGCGTCATAATTAGTAAATTTGGGTTTTTGAATCACCTTTTTGAGCTACTTCCATAAAATAACATTTGCTTTTCTTCCTGTTTTTGCACTGTGTTTTTCAGTTCGGCTGCAAGCGCAGCAACTTTATGTTTCCAACACAGCACCAGACACTATTTCCCCTGTTTGGCTGATAAAGAATATTTTGCTCGGAACAGGAGTAAATGCTACCAACATCAGTTTCACTGGTGATTCAACCGTTCAGATCGGCTATTTTGAAGGAACAAATTCAAACATTGGGTTGGCAAGCGGCATCATCATGACCAGCGGAGACATCACTAATGCCCAGGGGCCCAACAACGCAGCAGGAGCGACCGGCACAACAACCATTGACGCAAATGACCAGGACCTCGCTGACCTTATCGGAACTACGCTCGCGAATGTGCATGACGCAGCCGTACTCGAATTTGATTTTATTCCTGTTGGAGATTCTATCAAATTCCGGTATGTTTTTGCATCGGAAGAATACAACGATTTTGTGTGTTCTAACTTTAATGATGTGTTCGGGTTTTTCCTCAGCGGGCCGGGCATTACCGGACCTTTTCAAAACAATGCGGTAAATATTGCATTGATACCGGGCACCAACACACCTGTTTCTATTAATAATGTCAACGAAGGGTCCGCTACAATACAAGGTAATCCTCCGCAACCATGCACGGTAGGCACTAATAATTGCCCCTGCAATGCCGCTTATTTTGTAAACAATGAATTTCCTGTTTTGGGCACATCTGTTCAATATGACGGATTTACAGTTGTACTTACCGCAACACTTTCCGGTTTACAATGCGCGCAGACCTACCACATCAAACTGGCCATTGCAGATGTTTTTGATCAGAGTTTTGATTCAGGTGTGTTTCTCGAACAAGGCAGCTTCACTTCACCTGGTATCCAAGTAGAAATTAATACTGTTACCGGAGAAGACGAAATGCTAGAAGGATGTGCTAATGCTGATTTTATTTTCATCAGACCTGATACCTCCGGAATTGACACCGTGATTTTTTTTATTGGCGGAAACGCAATCAACGGAGTGGATTACAGCTTTCTCAGTGACACCGTATTTTTCCCCTCTGGAGAAGATTCTATAATAATTACCATCTCACCTATTGTGGATGGCGTAAACGAACCCATTCCCGACACCGTGATTGTTACCGTTGCCAACATTACCGTTTGTGGTGACACGATTTACGAAACAGCTACTTTGCTGATAATAGACGGCTACGGGCTTCCAATGACTTCCAGCAACGTGACCACCGTTTGCTCTGGCAATTCAATTAATATCAGCACTGTGGCTTCTGGCGGAACTACTCCCTACTCCTACAATTGGAGCAACGGAGACACTGGCCCTTCTACTGTTGTYGCCCCATTGGTAACCGACACTTTTTTCGTTACTGCGACCGATTTCCCCGGCTGCCCGGGAATTGATACGATTGTGGTTACGGTGCAAAACCTACTACCCATTGTTGATGCTGGAAATGACACTTCCTTTTGTGCGGGAGATAGTGTGCAAATCAATGCTACAGGAGGAATTACATATGTGTGGTCGCCAACTCTAGGATTGAGTAATCCAAATATAGCAAATCCAATTGCCAGTAATCCCGGCACAACCGAATATTTTGTTACGGTAACTGATGGAAATACTTGTCAAAATACCGATTCGGTAACAGTAATTCAAAATGTATTACCCTTTGCCGATGCAGGTAATGATACTTCGATCTGCACCGGAAATTCTGTAGTAATTGGCGGGGCACCAACGGGGCCAGACAGTACCAGTTTCTCTTGGTCACCATCCGCATCTTTAAATAATGCAACAAATCCCAACCCTACGGCAACCCCCACTGCCACACCAACTACTTACATTATTACTGTTACTGATACAAATTCATCTTGCGTCAATACAGATACGGTGGTTGTATCCTTGTTTTCACTGCCGATTGCCAATGCAGGAACTGATGACACCATTTGCGCAGGAGATAGTGTTCAACTTAGCGGGCTTGGAGGAGGAAATTACAATTGGCTTCCCGTTACCGGATTGAACAATCCCAACATACAAAATCCAAATGCAAGCCCCATTATTACTACTGCCTACGAGTTAACAGTGACTGATGGTAACGGATGTACTGATAAGGATTCGGTTACACTTACTGTAAATAACCTCCCGATTATTGATGCAGGAAATGATACGACAATCTGCATCGGCTCATCAATTACAATTGGCGGTTCACCAACGGGACCATCCGGTTCCATTTTCGGTTGGTCGCCTGCTGATAGTTTAAATAACACAACCATTGCCAATCCAATAGCCAATCCATCAGTTACTACGACATACACCATTGTGGTTACTGATACAAATGGCTGCACAAATACAGACAGCATTACAATTACAGTAAACAATCTGCCCTTTGTTGATGCCGGAAATGACACTTCGATTTGCGGAGGGCAATCCGTAACGATTGGCGGAAACCCAACAGGGCCGGGCGGCTCAGCTTTCAACTGGTCTCCTGCTGCAACCTTGAACAATCCTTCTATTGCCAATCCAATAGCAACACCAATTGTAAGTCCGGCAACTTACACAGTAGTGGTAACCGATGTGAACGGCTGCTCCGATTCGGATTCGGTAACAGTTACCTTATTTCCATTGCCATCTGTAAATGCTGGAACAGATGATACGATATGCCTTAGCGACAGCGTCCAGTTGAACGGCTCGGGAACAGGAAGTTTTAGCTGGGCACCAACAACCGGATTAAGCAACCCGAACATAGCAAGCCCAATGGCAGGCCCTTCCGTTACTACCATTTATACCTTGACCGTAATCGATGGAAACAATTGCACGAACACCGATGATGCAACCGTTGTCGTGAATTCTTTGCCAACTGCCGATGCCGGGCCCGACACCACTGCAATTTGTTTCGGATTATCCGTTCCTATAGGCGGCTCACCAACAACTAACGCAATTGGAGCAGCTATCAATTGGCTGCCAATAGATAGTTTGAGTAGCGCAACCGACCCAAATCCTACCGCAAACCCTTCTATCACTACTCTATATACAGTAACGGTTACGGATACGAATGGTTGTGTGAATTCCGATTCGATTCTGCTCATCATTAATCCCTTGCCTGTAATTGATGCAGGCCCTGACGATACCATTTGCACAGGAAATTCAACCGTAATTGGTGGAAGCCCAACTTGCAATAGTTGTACGGCTTTCGGATGGACGCCATTCGGTTCACTGAATAATTTTTTGCTGGCGAACCCTACAGCTTCACCCACTTTAACCACTACTTATTTGGTAATTGGCACCAATGCCAATCTATGTGTAAACAGCGATGCCGTGACAGTTGTGGTCAACCCATTGCCTACAGTAAATGCAGGTAACGATACGGCTATGTGCATTGGAGACAGCACACAACTTAATGCTACTGGAGGAATCAATTATAGCTGGTCGCCAACAGATAGTTTGACTAACCCAAGCATTGCGAACCCGATTGCATTTCCTTCTTCAACAACAACGTACACCGTAACTGTAACAGATACGAACACCTGCTCAAATACTGATGATTTGATTATTACTGTTAATTCCTTGCCCCTTGCTGACGCTGGACCTGATCTGTGGGTTTGCCCCGGTGATTCGATTGAAATTGTGGCATCCGGAGGAATTATTTACAGTTGGTCACCATCAACCGGATTGAGTGATACGGCCATCGCCAATCCCATGTCTAGCCCGCCAGATACAATGATTTATTCCGTAACCATAACCGATGCCAACGGCTGTGTGAATTCTGATTCAATGAAAATAGATGTTGGTCCTATTGTACCGACCGATGCAGGAAATGATACCGCAATTTGCATTGGAGATACCATTCAAATTGGCGGAAATCCCACATCGCCACCCAATTCCACATACAGCTGGACACCTCTAACAGACATTATCAATCCCGACAGTGCTAATCCTTTTGTTTTTCCTTCAAATACAATCACTTACACGGTAATAACCAATAATTTTACTTGCACGGGGGAAGACTCAATACAAATCGTTGTTAATCCACTGCCCATAGTTGATGCGGGAAGTAATGTGCAAATCTGCATTGGTGACACTACTCAATTGATTGCAACTGGTGGTAGTGCTTATGCATGGTCACCAACAGACAGTTTAAGCAATCCAATCAATGACTCAACATTTGCTTTCCCTTCGGACACAACCACTTATACCGTTACCATTACGGATCCCAATTCCTGCGTAAATTTCGATTCGGTAACGGTGATTGTCAATCCACTGCCAACCATTGTCACTAGCGGAAATGCGTCCATTTGCATTGGTGACACCGCGCAATTAATAGCTTCAGGAGGGAGCGCTTATGTGTGGTCACCAACAGACAGCTTAAGCAATCCAATCAATGACTCAACATTTGCTTTTCCTTCGAATACGACTACTTACACCGTAAGCGTTACCGATTCTAATTCGTGTGTAGATTCAGATTTGCTGACAGTTACGGTAAGCCCCTTGCCTGCAATTACAACCAGTGGGAATGTTCAGATTTGTATTGGCGATAGCACACTTTTGACTGCAACAGGTGGTAATACATACAACTGGCTACCCACTGACAGTTTAAGTAATCCCAATAACGATACTACACTTGCTTTTCCTTCAGATACAACTACCTATGCGGTTACAGTTACCGATTCCAATTCCTGCGTGAGTTCTGATTCTTTAATAGTAACTGTCAACCCTTTGCCAGTTATTGACGCAGGATTGGACGATACGATTTGTTTTGGTGATACCTCTCAATTAAACGCAACAGGCGCTGTTGCTTACACATGGTCTCCAACAGCTGGATTGAGCAATCCAAGTATTGCCACTCCACTGGCAATTCCTTCAGCAACTACTGCCTATATTGTTTCGGGAACAGACAGCAACAGTTGCGTAAATTCTGATACTGTCTTGATTATTGTAAATCCTTTGCCGGTTGTGAACGCTTCAGTAAATCCTGCGCAAATTTGTTTGGGCGACAGCGCACAATTATCGGCTTCGGGAGGAGCGATTTACATTTGGTCGCCTCCCGATAGCTTAACTGATGCGAACATTGCTAACCCGATTGCTTTCCCTTCAAGCACCACTGATTATGCGATAACGATAACTGATTCCAACTCATGCGTGAATTCAGATACTGTTTTGCTCTCTGTAAATGCTTTGCCTAATGTGGATGCAGGAGCAGATGTTACCATTTGCTTTGGTGATAGTACGCAACTGAACGCTTCCGGCGGCATAAGTTACAGTTGGTCACCCGCTGATAGTTTGACCAATCCCAACATTGCAAATCCCATTGCTTTTCCTGCTGATACAACTGCTTATATAGTAACCATTACCGATTCAAATTCGTGCATAAATTCAGATACCATCATCGTTTTTGTGCAGCCATTGCCCCCCATTGATGCAGGCAACGATACCGCCATTTGCATTGGCGATTGTGCCAATTTGCTGGCAACGGGAGGCAATTCTTACTTGTGGTCGCCAGCAACGGGCTTGAGTGACCCGAATATTCCAAATCCGTTGGCTTGTCCTGACAGTAACACAACTTATTTTGTGCTCGGTTCGACCAATAAGAATTTGATAACGAACGGTAATTTCGAATCGGGTAATGCGGGCATTACCACCGATTTAAATCTTTTCAATCCACCTGCCCCGCCAAATATTTCGGTGGAAGAATATTCCATTGTTACCGATGCCAGCCAAGCCAGTTCAAATTGGATTGGAACTGACCACACTTCCGGCAACGGCAATTTTTTTGTGGCTTTCTACAATGTAGATACGCTCAACGCTTGGTGCCAAACCGTTTCTGTCAATCCAAATACTAACTACACTTTTTCCGCATGGTTCACTTCCTTGGAAGTGCCCATGACTTCAGCTCTTTTGCAAATCACCATTAATGGAAATACAGTATTAACATTTATGACTCCCTTCACATCAGGGACTTGGCAAGAAACTATCGGTATCTGGAATTCACAATCCAACACTACGGCAACGATTTGCATACAAGGCATTTGGGGATTTGAAGGGGCAACATGGTTTGGTATGGACGATGTTTACTTTGTCGAGCAAATAGGCGGCTGCTCGAATGTAGATTCTGTAACCGTAACTGTTAATTCCTTGCCCATCGCTGACGCAGGAAACGACACCTCGATTTGCGCAGGAGAGAGTGTGCAACTCAACGCAACTGGCGGACAAACATACAGTTGGAGCCCATCAGCGGGGTTGAGCAATCCCAACATTTCCAACCCATTGGCAAGCCCTGCTGATTCGACCAAATATTATGTAACCGTTACAAATAGTAATGCTTGCTCAAATGTAGATTCTGTTGTGATTACCATTTTCTCGATTTTAGTCATTCCCGACATTTCAACTTGCGAAGGTGATAGCATTCTATTGTCTGTAACGACTTCCAACGGGTATTCACCTTTTGTTTACCAATGGTCACCGCCAACCGGTTTGAGCAATACTGCCGTTCAAAACCCCAACGCATCACCATCAAGCAACACAATTTATACTGTAAAAGTCATTGATTTTACAGGCTGCGCTGATTCGGCAAGTATATCTGTATCGGTACTTGGTAACCCCACAGCAAATTTCACTTTTGTGCTGCAACCGTCCTGTGAAGGAATTTTTGCAGCATTCGAAAATCAAAGTGAGAATGCCGATTTTTATAATTGGCTGTTTAGCGATGGAGATACTTCATCGGCAGAAAACCCAAGCCATGTTTTTGAGTATGAGCAAGTGATGAATGTAATACTCACTGCACTAAACAGTTCGGGCTGCAATGATGAAATCTCTATCAGCGAACCTATCGAAAAATTTATAGATTACTTTAACTTAACAATTCCCAATGTATTCACACCCAATAATGACGGGCAGAACGACTGGTTCGAGATTGATTTCAATAACAAATTGCAAGAATGCACCGATTTGAATATTTACAACAGATGGGGGCAGTTGGTGTTCACCTCATCGGGCAATACTCATAGCTGGAATGGCCGTACCTTCGATGGTGAAGAAGCGCAAAATGGCACTTATTACTTCGTTTTTGAGATCAACACGCTTCCCCCATTTCGTGGAGCTATAACGCTAATGCGTTAAATACATTTTTATTTCTGGCAGAGATTTTGCGGTTAAGCAGACATTATTAACCAAAATCTCGCATGTCATGAAAACAAAAAAACTCCCCAAAGCCAATCTCGAGAGAAAACGCGGAATGTATTTTCAAATGGGATTGGTTATTGCGCTCAGCGCAGCGCTTCTTGCTTTCGAATGGATGACTTTTGAGGAATTTGAAAAAGAAAAATCTGAAACCTCTTATACCGAAACGCTGGAAACGGAAAATATGCCGATAACACGCATGCCTGAAAAACCAAAGCCGAAAAAGCAAGTTAGAAAACCGAAAATCAGTCATACTCTGCCTCCAGAAACCATCCAAACAGAGCCCGAAGACAACAAAGATCCTGATATTCCTGAGCCTCCTGAGTGGGATGATCAATATGACTTGGAAGAACCCGGTGGCACTTTTGACCCGTTCTTCAACAAAATATTTATTAGTGTAGAAAACATGCCACATGCTTGCAACTGCCGTGAGATAAAAAACAAAGAACAACAAGCATTATGCACTGATAGAGAAATACAAAAGCACTTTGCAAGCAATGTAAAATATCCTTATGATGCTAAGCAAATAGGAATTGACGGAACCGTTTATGTTAATTTTGTGGTGGACAAGACAGGAAAAGTTTCTCAAGCAAAAATCCTCAAGGGCGTTTATCCTTCATTGGATAAAGAAGCCCTTCGCCTAGTAAAAACATTGCCTTGTTACATCCCGGGAAAACAAAGAGGTCTGCCTGTCAATGTATCTTTCAATGCACCCATAAAGTTTACACTTTATTGATTAAAGGCACCCTGTTCTTCCACCATCAACTGTAAGGTTAATGCCGCTGATATAGCTCGCGGCAGGGGAAGCCAAAAAAGCTACCGCATTGGCAATTTCTTCTGCTTCACCGATTCTTCCCAACGGGATTTGTAAAGCGGCTTCTTTTCCTATCTGTTCAACTGTTTTGCCCGTTTTTTCTGCCTTGTTTTTGAAAAGATGGCCAAGTCGTGCGGTATTTGTGAAACCCGGCAAAATGTTATTGACAGTTATTCCGTGAATTCCCAGTTCGTTGGCCAGTGTTTTAGCCCAGCTCGCCACAGCTCCACGAATGGTGTTGGAAATCCCCAGCCCGGGAATCGGCACTTTCACGGAAGTGGAAATGATGTTGATGATGCGCCCGTATTTTTCAGCTTTCATACCATCAACCACGGCCTGCACCAAAATTTGGTTGCAAATGATGTGCATGGAAAATGCTTCGGAAAATGCTTCGGGATTGGATTCAATCGCTAATCCGCCTGGAGGGCCGCCCGTATTGTTGACCAAAATGTGAATTGATCCATTTTCGGCAATGAAATTTTCAATGCTTTTTTTCAATCCTTCTGGATTTGTAAAATCTGCGGTGATATAATAATGTTGCTGGCCTTTGGAAGTATCCAATTCATTCAGCGTTTGTTTAAGCGCATTTTCATTTCGCGCAACCAATACTACATTTGCGCCCAAAGCGGCAATTTCAAATGCAGACGCCTTGCCAATACCCTGTGTGCTGCCGCACACGATAGCCCGTTTTCCGGTTAAATCTAAATCCATATTCAAAAGAAATTTGTTATTTTGGTTTCCAAATTTAAAACTTTTCGCTCATGGACATCCGAAGACCTTTTAATCTCAAAAAATGGATTGAAGAAAACCGGGATACTTTAAAACCACCAGTCGGAAACAAAAATCTGTATACTGATGCCGGTGACTATATCGTAATGATTGTGGGCGGCCCCAATGCCCGAAAGGATTATCATTACAACGAAACCGAGGAGTTATTCTATCAGCTCGAAGGCGATATCAATGTGCGTATTCAGCAGGATGGAAAAGCGGTGGACATCCCGATTAAAGAAGGCGAAATGTTTTTACTTCCTGCAAAAGTACCTCACTCTCCCATGAGGGGAGAAAACACAATCGGACTGGTGATTGAGTGCAAGCGAACCGCAAACGAAAGAGACGGCTTGATGTGGTTTTGCGACAATTGCAACAGCAAACTGCACGATGCCTATTTCCACCTCAAGAATGTTGAAAAAGATTTCTTACCAAGGTTTAAGGAATATTATGCTTCTGAAGAATCGCGTACATGTGAAAACTGCGGCCATGTAATGGAAACTGATGAACGATTTGTATGATTATTCCACCGGAGTAATGGTTTCGTCCGGATCTTTGGTGTCGCTTTTTTTCTTGGGCTTTTTACCCCTTCGCTTCACTAATTTTTTGTGTTTTGGCTTTTGCCACTCTTTTGGATCGTAATAGGTACCTTCAGGACGCTCGTCCCACTCTGTATCAACTTCGTAATACTCTTGTTTCTTCGGGTCCCAATACACATTTTGGGTTTTGTAAACTTTTCCCTTGTGGCTTTTCTTGACAATTTTTTCCTGTTCCTTATTTTGCTTTTTAGCTACTTTTTTCGTTCTGAAAAATTGCGCACTGGCAGAAGGCAATTCAAAAACCAGCAAGACTGATACAATCATCAAGGTTAAAAACAGGTTCAATTTCATAATATGTACAAAAGTAGGTTGTTTAATAGAACGCAAATTGATTAAAAAGATACATTTTCAACGATAATTTCAACAAGACCATTGCCCGGCCTATCTAAACTGAAAATACTACTTTTGGAACGATGGCAACTAAAAAAAGCACGGATATTCTCACAATTGATATCCATACCCACATTATTCCTGAGCACATCCCCAACTTCAGGAGAAAGTTTGGCTACGGTGGCTTTGTGCATCTCGATCACCACAAGCCCTGCTGTGCCCGCATGATGGTTGACAACAAGTTTTTTCGGGAAATTGAAGACAATTGCTGGTCTCCCGAAATACGGCTAAAGGAATGCAAAAAACATCAGGTGGATGTGCAGGTGTTATCCACGATTCCTGTCATGTTTTCCTATTGGGCCAAGCCAAAGGATACCGTTGAATTGTCTAAATTTTTGAACGATCACATTGCCGAAATAGTTGACAAATACCCAAAACGCTTTGTCGGGCTGGGCACCGTGCCCATGCAGACGCCTGATTTGGCGATAAAAGAAATGGAACGCTGCATGAAAATCGGGCTGGCTGGGATTCAAATCGGCTCTCACATCAACGATTGGAACTTGAGCGCTCCCGAACTTTTTCCGTTTTTTGAAGAAGCAGAAAAATTAGGCGCGGCCATTTTCGTGCATCCGTGGGACATGATGGGAAAA
>NVWW01000157.1 GCA_002746335.1 Flavobacteriales bacterium
CGGTCCGACAGGCGCACAGGGTATTCAAGGTATCACCGGCCCTACAGGCGCACAGGGTATTCAAGGCATCACAGGCCCGACAGGTGCACAGGGTATTCAAGGCATCACAGGCCCGACAGGTGCACAGGGTATTCAAGGAATTACCGGTCCGACAGGTGCTCAGGGTATTCAGGGAATCACCGGCCCAACAGGTGCCCAGGGTATTCAAGGAATTACCGGCCCAACGGGTGCGCAGGGTATTCAAGGTATCACCGGCCCGACAGGCGCACAGGGTATTCAAGGAATTACCGGTCCGACAGGTGCCATTGGGCCAACCGGAGTGGTCGGTGCAACGGGCTCTACAGGCAAAACTTTATATCACGATGGAACAGATTGGGCAAGTACAAACAACTTGTTTCACGATAATACTGCTGTAACCATTGGTAAAACATCAGCCGCAGATGTAAGTTCCATTTTAGAAATTACTTCCATAGCAAAAGGTATCTTGATTCCAAGAATGACTACGGCACAAAGAGATCCCGGCATTGCATCACCTGCGCAAGGCCTGCTGGTTTATGATATTGATACGGACAGTTTCTGGTTTTATGATGGCTTAAATTGGGTGGAAATAACCCATGCTCGATGTCCGGCAGGATATTCCAATGTTAATGACAGGTATTGCATTGAAACCAGCGAAAATGGTATAGGTGCTGCAACATATTGGGCTGCAGCTGATGCATGCGGAAGCGCTAATGCTCGATTGTGTACATTGCAAGAATTTTATCATGCTTGTAACTCTGGAGCAACTCCTGCACTTGTTGGGATGATAAATAACTTCGAATGGGTGGAAAATACTGCTCTCAACTCCGCTCATGTTGGTGGATATGATGGCACAACTTTCGGATGTGATAAAACAAGTACTAGTGGTTTTACAACAATTCAGGTATTCAGATGCTGCTATGACCGATAAGCACTAATTAAAATAACATAGATTTATACTAATGCTCCCGGTTATATCGGGAGTTTTTGTTTTTATAAACTGCCCTGTTTATTTTTACCGAAGAAATTTTATTCACATGAGTGGCAAAACAAAAATAATCCTGCTTTCCTTGCTGTTTTTTTTCGGCTTGTTGCTTACCTATTCCAACCATTTCAACACCGGTTTTCGGTTTGATGATGCGCAGGCCATCACTACCAACGGCTGGGTACGCGACATCGGCAACATTCCGCTATTTTTTACCAGCGGTGAATATGCAAGTTCATCGAAATTTCACCATGCCTACCGCCCGATGGTGGTTACACTCGATACGATTGATTATAATTTGGGAAACGGAAATCCGTTTTACTTCCATCTATCCATGTTCTTGTGGTACATCGTTCAGCTTGTGTTGATGTTTTTCTTTTTCAGGAAAGTGATGAACATCGCTTTTGAGCACCGCTGGAATTCTGTGATTGCATTGTTTGCAACTGCTTATTACGCGTTCCATACCAACAATGCAGAAACGATCAACTACATCAGCGCACGGTCTGATTCGTTTTCAACCATGTGCATTGTGGCAGCTTTTTTGCTTTACCAAAGCCAAAAGGGAAAGAAGTATTTCCTTTATTTGATTCCGATGCTTGTTGGCATTTACACGAAACAAACTACAGTGATGTTTTCGATGCTGTTGCTGGTTTACATCTTGTTTTTCGAAGAAAAAGTAAAAATGAAATCAATATTTGGAAAAGAAAACAGGATAAAATTTTGGAACAGTGTGAAAAAGGCAGCTATTCCTATTGTTCTTTCTTTTTTGGTTTTTTTCATTAATTCGAAGGTTTTAACGCCAGCCTATAAACCCCACAGCAATACCACTGTTTCGGCAATAGATTATTTCATCTCGCAATGGCATGTGCTCACTTCGCATTATCTGACCAATTTTTTCATTCCGGTAAAACTCAATGCTGACCCATACTATCCTCTAATTACTTCGGTTTTCGACTGGCGGGCATTTTCCGGTTTGTTGGCTATTACTGCAATGCTGTTTATCGCTTTCTTTACCTTTAGAGATATGAAAACACGTCCCATCTCCTTTGGTATTTTATGGTTTTTCATTGCCTTAGCGCCCACATCGAGCTTCATCCCTTTGTATCAATATGCCAACGACCATCGCGTGTTTTTCCCGTTTATCGGATTGATTTTGAGTGTAAGCTGGGTTGTTGGATTGCTGGTAATGAAACATGAAGAAAAAATCAAGCAAAACCTATCATTAAAATACGGAATTCCATTGACTTGCTGCCTGATTATTTCTGCTTATGCTTATGGCACTTACCAACGCAATGAAATGTGGAAATCAGAAGAAAAACTGTGGTATGAAGTAACAGTAAAAAGCCCGGAAAATGCAAGAGGTTTGATGAATTACGGGTTGACGCAAATGGGGATTGGAAAATACGATGTGGCGCTTGATTACTTCAACCAAGCGTTGAAAAACTCGCCTACTTACTCGTATTTGCATATAAACCTGGGAATTGTAAAAGGCGTTTTGAAGCAAAACGAAGAAGCCGAGCAACATTTCAAAAAGGCTTTAAACTATGACCCCGAAAACGCGGAATGTTATTATTACTATGCAAATTGGCTTAAAGGGCAGGGTAGAAAAAAGGAAGCACTTTCGCTATTAAAAAAATCGAAGCAAATTAGCCCTGAGCACACCAAAACCAATCAACTTTTGACATTGTTAAATGTTGAATTGGAGCAAGACACAGATAAAAAAATCAATKMAYTGCTTGAATTGCTGAAGACAAACCCAACTCATGGAAATTATATTGAATTGAGTTTGGCTTACTACTTGGTCGGTAATTACACKAAATCAATTGATGCGTGTAAAAAAGCRCTTGAAATCAARCCCGATTATGCTGATGCYTACAACAACATCTGCACAAGCTACATCAAATTAAAACAATTTGATAACGCTATCAWAGCATGCAACAAAGCGTTGGAAATTCTACCAAACTACCAGTTGGCTAAAAATAACCTGGCTTGGGCTAAAGAGGAAAAAGCAAAAGCCGAAAAYTGAYTATTTYATCYTGTTTGCYGCAAAGCCCAGCAGRAAAATRAAAACTTCGCCCACCAARAACCACAGGCGRCTTGCCACAGAAATGGTAGCTGCCTCATGAATGGACAGCCCGGCTAAAGTGAGRTAGCCAGCTAAAAACCCTTCGCGMACMCCAATTCCTCCCGGAGCTATTATTGCAACAATGCCTAAAGTRGCRGCCAGCGCAAAGCCAAATCCTGCGCTGAATGAAACTTCAATTTCACTCAGCCCACTTGTTAAAAAATAAAAAGCGRTGCAGAAAGACAGCCAATAAATCACGAACCAGGGCARAAYTTTTAAARCATTGAAAAATGAKAGTTTTGGAATTTGGATTTTTTTTTTGAAAATTTTGGATAGAATAGTGGCAGCCATATTATGGGGTGCGTCAAAAAAAATAATCAATGTTAAAATCATCCAACTAATCAGTAGTGTTCCGCCCCACACATCAAGCCCATTAAGTAGAAACAATCCAAATGCTCCCAGAATRATACCAACCCAAAGCACAATGAATTGGATATTCAGTGATAGYGAAATCAGGTTCTTGATGGKATAATCATGTTTTTCTGATACGTGCATTGCCGGGCTGACCACCATCAGCACCTTTCCAGGAATATACTTACTGAAAACCGATAGCCCAAATGATGCGATTCCGTCTTGCAATCCAATTGGGCAGTCGCCCTTAGTGAGTACCTGCTGAAAAATAACGCATTGAAGCACAAATCCTAAAAATAAAAAGACAAATGAAAGRCCAATATCAGAAACCGAATGAATTTTTGGAATGTTCAGGTAATCGGCCTTTGCTAATGCGATGACCAAAAAGATAACGGACAGGTAAACTATATATTTGAACCATCTTCTCACAATTTGCTATAATCGAAGCCCGTATATGGTGGCTTTTCTTTGATGATTTCACAAGGATTGCCAGCAGCAATTGAGTTGGATGGGATGTCTTTGTTAACCACAGAATCAGCGCCAATCACTACGTTATGGCCAATTTTTATCCCGGGCATTACAACCGAATTCATCCCAACCCATACATTATCACCTATTCGTATGGGCTCAGATTTAACCCATCTGTCATAATTATTTAGGTCATGGTTGGCACTGATGAGACCGACATTCGGTCCCATGCGTAGGTTGTGTCCGATTTCAATGCCGTTTCTTCCCTGTATGTAACAGCCTGAATTATTTCCAGGCGCTGAACGATTCCCTACTTTAATGTTTTTGTGGTATAACACACGGGAGGTGTAATGTACCGGCCAAGGTACAGACCCATTAATGCGCAATATTTTTTGTGGGGGGAACTGATATAGCAGGTACAAAGTTGGAACACCTTTTGCTTTTGGGTAGAACCACCTCACCCAGAAAAAAAGAAAACTGATTTTTTCAAATGCTTTTACGATTTTTGGACGGTATGTGAAATCATCTTTAGATGGTTCCATCAGTTATTTATCAATTTTTTCGAGCCATTCGAATTCACTTCCGTAGCTGTATTTTTTTATCAAATTTCCACAAATCTCGTTCAATTGCCTGCATTTTTTTTTATCCCATTTTTGCCAGTTCGGTAGTGTGTGTCCCTTGCTGGCGTTGTGTTTTGTATCGAAAAATGTTTCACAACCCGATTGGTATTTAAGCCCGGTGAAATTGAGCAAACCATTCAATGAATCTACTCTTTTTTCCTTATTAATAAGATCCTCAAATCGAATGAAAAAGTAACTATCCGCATCGGCTGAATACCAATCTTCTATTTTTTCGTTCTTGAATTTCCAGTACCAACAAAATCGTTGAAACTCATTAAAACTATTCCATTGTTGTTTAGTCATTTCACCAATTTTATTGCCTGAAACATTCCAAAAAGGAACAAACTTATTTGCTACCCAGCTTTGCCATCTTCCGTGCACCCAATTGGTATATGATTGTACGAAATCTCTTGGATCTCGCACGATATGAACTATTTTCACATCATTAAATTCCTGCTCGATGAATCTAGCTGCAAGGTAATTAAATCCGTTGGAAAGAATATAAGTGCTTTTTGTTTGCTGGTTAATATGTTCAACAATAACACGGTTGATTGTTTTTCGAAAATTGTGCTCGGAAATTTTTCCATACAAGTACCGAGTAGAATCAATGTTCACCTTCCTCAACCCAGCATACTGATGGAAACTCGCCACTTCATTTCCGTAGTGTTGGTCAAAAAAAGACGCGAGCGTATTGGTTCCTGTTCGATGACTGCCAAGTATGAATACAAGCCGCATTAACTCTTCGATTTTTTCACAATATATACATTACTCAATAAAAAATTGAACGGTATTTTTTTATCAATCACAAAAGCTGCCGTGGTGATCATTGCCTGTAATTGTTTGCTTGTATATCCCGGTTTGTGCGCCCAGCTTTCGCGCAACAGATGCCACATTTTCATTACAAAATAATTGGTTGTTGTGAGTATGAGCAATCCGTCATCTTTCAAAATGCGGTTTGTTTCTTTGAGTACTTCTTTCGGGTTTTTAAAATAATTAATTGAGCCAATAATTGTCACAGTATCAATGCTTTGGTCATCAAAAGGAAGATTGCTCAAATCTTCTGCAACCACATCCACATTGCCGTAATTTTTGATGTCTACGCCCTTTCCGCTGCCGTATTCATGTACCAAATAGTTGTCACCGCAAGCAATGTCAACTAACTCGCCTTTTACGTGCCGAAGTACATTTTTGTGGCGTTGCTTTCGCAAGAAATTTCCGATAAAATCACCCGAAGAGTAATATGATTTGTCAGCGGTTTTGGTCATGAAATATCTCGTTGGAATGCCTCTATAAATTTCTCTTTATTTTCAATTGAATTTTTATTCAATGACATTGCCAAATAATCACTTTTCAACCTTTGGATTCCTTCATAATCACTCTCAATTGTCTTGGTACGCTCATCTGACAAAATATCGTATTTGTATTGTTGGTGATAATGAATGCCATAATTGTTTTTTTGCTTCAATATTTTTTTTTGAAATAAAACTCTTCCCTGTAAATAATCTGGCTGAGCAACAACGGGCGATGCAATGCCTTTTTCTTCAAGTATAACCTTAAGTTCATGTTGCAAATCGTGCCAATGTTGTTTATACTGTTCGCTTTTTATCAAAGAATTTTTCACCATTGCTGCGCTGTTGAGTGACAACAGCCCGATTTTTCCGTCAAAAACCGAATCGGGGTCTTTTTTCATTTCTGATTTAAAAAGTGGGTAAATTGAGGGATTCTGAATCACGATGAAAGCCATTGTTTTCAACAGTTTCAGCAAATGAATACTTTTTTTTGAGTGAAATTTTTTCATTTCTTCATTAGTCGTCATTGCTCCGAATCCAAGACCAGAAATAGGCTTGTTAAAGCCTCCGCTAAAAATTTCTGCA
>NVWW01000158.1 GCA_002746335.1 Flavobacteriales bacterium
GACGGCGCCGACTGCGGCAACGGATTTTATGCCTTGGGCGTGGACGCAAACGGCGTAGCGGTCTGCAGCGCGGTGGCCACGGCGGCGGCTTCGGCTTCCACGGCAGCGGTTTCAGCGGGTGCGTTGTTTACGCATGATGCGAATGCCTCGGCTCACCATACGGCGACGGTGAATACCAACGCGGTTACGATCTGCGCGGCGGGGCAGTTCCTGGAAGGCGACGGAACCTGCACGGACGTGCTCGAAGAGTTGGAGCTCGACACCTTGGTTGAGCTCAATGCGCAGCTTGGCACCACGATCGCAGACGGTCCCCACACCGGGGCGCATGGTGACGGCGCCGACTGCGGCAACGGATTTTATGCCTTGGGCGTGGACGCAAACGGCGTAGCGGTCTGTAGCGCGGTGGCCACGGCGGCGGTTTCGGCTTCCACGGCGGCGGTTTCAGCGGGTGCGTTGTTTACGCATGACGCGAACGCCTCGGCTCACCATACGGCGACGGTGAACACCGACGCGGAAAGCAAATGTGCCGCGGGACAGTTCCTGGAAGGCGACGGAACCTGCACGGACGTGCTCGAAGAGTTGGAGCTCGACACCTTGGCTGAACTGAATGCGCAGTTGACCGATGCCACCTTGGTGACCGGTGCCCATACGACCGATACCAATACCAACGCCAATACGATCTGCGGTCCGGGACAGTTCCTGGAGGGAGACGGCACCTGCACCGATGTGCTTGAAGAGTTGGAGCTCGACACCTTGGCTGAACTGAATGCGCAGTTGACCGACGCCACCTTGGTGACCGGTGCCCATACGACCGATACCAACGCTAATACGATCTGCGCGGCGAGTCAGTTCCTTGAAGGGGACGGCACGTGCACGGACGTGCTCGAAGAGTTGGAACTCGACACCTTGGCCGAGCTGAACACACAGTTGACCGACGCCACCTTGGTGACCGGTGCCCATACGACCAATACCGACGCCGCGAGTAAATGCGCCCCGGGTCAGTTCCTGGAGGGAGATGATACGTGCACCGACGTGCTCGAAGAGTTGGAGCTCGACACCTTGGCCGAGCTCAACACACAGTTGACCGATGCCACCCTGGTGACCGGCGCCCATACGACCGATACCAATACCAACGCCAATACAATCTGCGGGGCGGGTCAGTTCCTTGAAGGAGACGGCACCTGCACGGATGTGCTTGAAGAGTTGGAGCTTGACACCTTGGCTGAGCTCAACACACAGTTGACCGATGCCACCTTGGTGACCGGTGCCCATACGACCGATACCAATACCAACGCCAATACGATCTGCGGGGCGGGTCAGTTCCTTGAAGGAGACGGCACGTGCACGGATGTGCTCGAAGAGTTGGAGCTCGACACCTTGGCCGAGCTGAACGCACAGTTGCTCGATGCCACCTTGGTGACCGGTGTCCATACGACCGATACCAATACCAACGCCAGTACCCTTTGCATCGTTGGGCAGTTCCTGGAAGGAGATGGATCCTGCACAGACATCCCCACCACCTTGGCCGAGTTTAATGTGCAGATAGCCGACGCGACCTTGTTTGACGGTGCACACACGACGAGCGCTTCACTCCTGACCACGGGTACGCTGCCGGCGGCGCGCATCGCTGCCGGTGACATTACGACGGCGAAACTGGGCGCCGATGCGGTAACTGCGGTGAAACTCTTAGACGGCGCGGTTACGACGTCGAAGCTGCATGGCGAGGCGCTTCTGCCGATCACATTAGACGCGACAAACGGCAGGGTCGGCATTGGGACAACGGCCCCGGCAGAAACATTAGAGATCGCGCA
Source organism: Flavobacteriales bacterium (assembly GCA_002746335.1). Classification (GTDB taxonomy): domain Bacteria; phylum Bacteroidota; class Bacteroidia; order Flavobacteriales_H. Next base: position 1,812 of record NVWW01000158.1, read on the forward strand.
GCCCACCACGCGGGGGGCTATCCGCATCTATCAAGTGGATGACAACGTCGCAGACCATATTCAGTTCTATAATGGCAGCACCCGGGTGGGTGAGATCGGAACGCTGGACGGGTCCTGGCTTCGGATCAATAACCAAACCGCTCTTAATATTTACACGCCCCGCATGTTTCGCGCCGACGGCGGCTTTCAGGTGGACGCCATCACCGTGATTGACGCCGCAGGCTGGGTTGTGGGCGACCAGATCCTCGATGGGACGGTGGACGGTTCCGAGATTCAGGATAACACCCTGCTTGCGGCCGATATCGGGGATGGCTTGGGCCTGAGTGAAATCGATGAGACGGTGTTTCAACAACGTGTGACGGCGAGTTGCCCGGCAGGGCAGAGCATCCGGGTGATCGCCCAAGACGGGACCGTGACCTGCGAGGTCGACACGGACAGCAATCACGGCGACGGTGCCAACTGTGCCGCGAATCAATTCAACAAGGGTGTTGACGCTTCGGGTGTCGCGCAGGGCTGCGCGGCCCTGGTGGATGCGGATATCCCCAACAGTATTACGGTGGATGTCGCGACGAAGCTCACCACCGCCGATACTCGTGCGGTCGCGGATGCTCCGGAGTCGTTTAACATGGGCATTATCTCGGATTTTAAACAGAACACCACGGACGGACTCGTGGATGGGGGCACCTTCCATGGTGTTTTATCCCTCCGGCAGTGGTCTTCTGGAAGCGACTGGAGTGGTGGCGGTGTCCGGCAGTTGGGATTCACGGATAATCACAATCTCTGGATTCGCGGGGCGAATGCCGATACTGTCTGGAGTTCATGGCAGAGAATTTTGGACACCGACAGCACGGTGAAAACATCCGGGGTCCTGCAAATTGACGGTACCGGGGACAGCTATTTGTTAGGTAGCGTCGGTATCGGGACGACGAATCCGGCAGCGAAGCTCCACGTGAATGATCGCTCCGGTATTCGCATGTCCGATTGGGGAGGGTGGGGGCAGACCTTTTCCGCCCAATCGCAAGTGTTTGGTTCTAATATTTATGTCAACGCTGCCGATATTGTGAGTCGTCAGGTCAGAAGTATAAATACGCATGGTACTTATGGGCATGCGTATATGGAATTTTGGAATGGGGATATTGCCTTTAATGCCGAAACCGCCGCTTCAACCGCTGATGCTATCGTTGTACCGCAGCAACGCATGATCATCGACGGAGGAACCGGAAACGTCGGCATTGGCACGGCGGGGCCTGGATCCAAATTACATGTTGTAGCCGGAAATGGCGATGGAATTCGGCTGGATGCACCTATTACGCCTGTCTTGCAAATAAGGAGAACTGACAGCACTACCGCAACGGGTAATATTGACTGGGTTGGCAGTGATGGCGTCGTTGATTGGCAAATAGGTGTTAATGATGCTGTGTCAGGTTCTTTTGATATACAGCAAGGTGCAACTACTAGGATTTTCATACGGTCCGACGGAAACGTCGGCATCGGGACCACAGCTCCTCTCGACAAGTTGGATGTCGTGGGTGGGTCCGTTTCGGATGTTCAGAATATCGTCTCGGGCTCCGTTTATGAAGTCTTCAATGTTAAGAGTAATCGCACCATCGATGATTACGGCGGATTAAACGCCGAATATGTCCGTATAAACCTGGTCACGCCGGGGGCGGCAACAACAGGAGAAGCATCCAACCACGCCTTCGGCGACCTCCGGTTTCAACTCAAGGATTCGGGAGGACTGACCTATTCGGATGTCATGACCCTCCGCTACAACGGTAATGTGGGGATTGGAGTGACAGTCCCCACCGCGCAACTTGTCATCGCGGGCGGCGGTACTGGAACGGCTTCGTTTGCCGGCGAATGTTCTGGGAACTATACCGCCCTCAGTCTAAACGGGGTCACCGGGGGAGCGTGCGGTAGTGGTTACAATATTATGAGCAGCCCGACTGATCAAAACTTGTATTTAAACACGCCGAGCGGCACCATTTATTTTCGAGAAAATAACGCGACGCGAATGGCGGTCGTAAGCGGTGGTCATATCGTGACGGGTTCAGGTGCTGCGGCCGCAACGGGTTCCGTTGGGGGGGACATGACTTTAGGAGGCTCCGTTTTCTTCGGCACCGGCGGCTCTTATAAGGTAACCAACGCGGGCGTCGGAACTTTCGGAGCCACGAGCATCGGAAATCTAACCTTGACGGGTGCGACGGGTATAACCTTCCCCAATGCGAGTGTGCTCTACAAGGCGCCCTATGCCCTGCACACCGAAGACGTCATTGCAGGTTGCCCGCCTGTCAGGGCCGCAAATACGGACTTGTTTACACAGACTTTTACGACGGACAGGACCGCCGATTTAAGAATTACAGCCACGATGATTCGAAGTGCAAGCGGGAGGGTTGATTTGCAGCTCTTTGTTAATGGTGTCAACAGGAATACGGCCATCACCTATACTCCCACGTCACAATGGGTAAGTGCAAATGTGCAGTGGACCGGCAATGTAGCGGCGGGGTCGCATACGATTTCGCTGAGAAGCCCAACAGCCAACGTTTGGGGCTGTGGAGCTATCTACAGCTCCATCGATACAACGGTCATCGAGAAATCCTAGGTGCAACGATAAAATGACCATGGATACGGTAGAAAACAAATTGGGGACCCGCTTACGCCCGCGTCGAAATCCGGTTATGCTACGCGAGCGGATGGCTCAGGCCGAACTAAGCACGGGGCCGGCGATTGCATAGGATTATGGTTTCTTGCGCCAAAAGGATTAGACCTTTTACCACGGCTCTGCTTGGAGTCAAAGCCCTCCGCAAATACGCGGCGGTGTTTGTGTCTGCGTGCCTAATTTTAAGCACGGCGCCGATACTCCCCGTACTAGCGGCTGTTCCGCAACGCATCATTTACCAGGGGAAAATCGGAAATTCCTCGGGTCGCCCGCTGAACGGGACCTTCAGCTTCCGTTTTAAGTACTTCGATGCGGAAACGGGTGGAACAGAACTCTTCCGAGAGGATTGGACGGGAGCCGATGCTGTCACGGTCTCAAAGGGCGTTTATGAGGTCCATATTGGTTCGCTGACGACCGGGGGAATTCCGGCAGGGGTGTTCTCCGGAGACATTCGTTTTCTTGAGATCGACGTGAATCCCGGCTCGACCCTTACAGGTGCGGAAACCTTGGCTCCGAGAGAAGCGTTGGGTGCCTCCGCTTTCACGATGCATGCGTGGCGTGCCGAAACCTTGGGCACGGGCTCCGTGATTTCGACTCATACGGCAACCGGCGATTTGGAAGTTGCGGGAGCCATCACGAAGTTGGGCGGCGCCGCCTTGGCCTCGGCATTAAATCAAGTCAACTGGGACGATCTGAGCGACGGCGGTGCGACAACGCTGCACACGCATACGGGGCTGGCGCCCGGCGCTCATGCCGCCAGTCATCAGGATGGAGGGGCCGACGTTTTGACGGGGACACTCGCGGTTTCCTCCATAACGGCTTCCGCCTCCGCCTCGGCGGCAAATTTTGGAGCGTTGGTAGTGAGCACGCATATCTACCAGACCTCGGGGAATTTGTTGGCTGCGGGCAGGGTCGGTATCGGCGTGACCAAACCCGGGTCTCCATTGGAGGTGAAGGGCGGATCTTTTCTCTACCCCAATACGGACGGCGCTAGGGCCATTGCATTGAGTTTGGGGCAATTCTCCGACTCATCCGCTCCTCTGCTGGATATCTATACCGATGACGCGACGGGCGATAATGTCGAGTTTAATATCAATCGCTGGGCGGCCGACTTCAAGTTTTCACGGGGCAGCCCAGATGGTGATCAAAGCATTGTTTCCATCCATGGCAATGATGTCGATCAGCGGGTAGATTTTTATGACTCAACGACCGAGACTGTTCTTGTTCGATTTGGTTTGAATGGCGGCAATTCCTACATCAATACCGGCGCCAATCTTGGCATCGGCACGACCAGTCCTCAACGCGCATTGGATGTGAATGGCGGCCTGCTGATAGCGAGTTCGTTCACGGTCAAGGAAATTGCAGCACCGTTGGTATCCAATGCCGGCGAAGGTTCTCTCTATTTTGATTCTACTTCCAAAACGTTTCGGATGTCGCAAAACGGCGCCGCCTATCAGGATGTTTCCTTAGGGGCCCATTCGAGCGGCGGGCACGGCGACGGTGCTGATTGTGCGGCCGGCAATTCACCATTGGGTGTGGACGCTTCGGGCGCTGTGCAAGGTTGTTTCGACGTTACAACCCAAACCGAACTGACCACCCATATCGGGGTAGTGGACGCGCATATTGACCACGCCGATACCTTGGCTGAGTTAAACGCCCAAATCGGTTCGGGCCTGGTGACCGGCGCTCATACGACCGATACCAATACCAACGCCAATACGATCTGCGCGGCGGGTCAGTTCCTTGAAGGAGACGGCACGTGCACGGATGTGCTTGAAGAGTTGGAGCTCGACACCTTGGCGGAGCTCAACGCACAGTTGACCGATGCCACCTTGGTGACCGGTGCCCATACGGCCGATACTAATACCAACGCCAATACGATCTGCGCGGCGGGGCAGTTCCTGGAAGGCGACGGAACCTGCACGGATGTGCTCGAAGAATTGGAGCTCGACACGTTGGCCGAGTTG
>NVWW01000024.1 GCA_002746335.1 Flavobacteriales bacterium
GCCTCATAAAATCAGGTGGTTGCTGCTGCTCTTGTCAAGCTACTTTTTTTACTTGTATTTCAAACCGGAATACGGCATTCTCATTTTTGCCTCCACTTTTTTTTCATACCTCTCAGCTCTCCGAATGGGAAAAGCTGGAAGTAAGACAAATCGTAAATTTTGGTTTGCCATCGGGCTGGGTGCAGATTTACTGTTGTTGGGCACTTTCAAATATTTCGATTTCATTAATGAAAATCTTACCCAATTACTTGGTTTTTGTGCCACAAGCAATCCAATTCCCAATCTTGATTTGATTCTTCCTATTGGGATTTCGTTTTACACTTTTCAGTCGTTGAGTTATACTATTGATGTGTACAAACGCAAACGGGAGGCAGAAAAACACTTTGGGTATTATGCGCTTTATGTTTCATTTTTTCCGCAATTGGTGGCTGGACCGATTGAACGTTCATCACATTTAATTCCCCAATTAAAAGAGCGTTGTGGCTTTGATATTTATAGGATTTTCGATGGCTTAAAATTAATTCTCTGGGGCTTTTTCAAAAAATTGGTGATTGCTGATACGATTGCCGTTTACCTCGATTATGTTTTTGGCGATTTGGAGAATCAAAGCAGCATGACGCTTATACTCGCCATGTATTTTTTCATCTACCAGGTGTACTGTGATTTTTCGGGTTACAGTGATATTGCCATTGGTTCGGCAAAGGTTTTTGGAATTAACTTAACCTTGAATTTCAATAAGCCATTTACTGCGCGGAGTTATGGTGAGTTGTGGTCACGGTGGCACATTACGCTCACCAATTGGTTTCGCGAATATCTTTACATTCCGCTGGGGGGAAACAAGGTGTCAAAGACAAGGTGGTATTTCAACATCATTTTTGTTTTTGGATTGATGGGACTCTGGCACGGTGCGGCTTGGACTTTTGTGGGCTTTGGGTTGCTACACGGTATTTCGCTTGTGCTACTTTTAACTACGGTTAAATATCGCAAAGCTTTTTTTAGAGCGCTGGGCATTTCTCAAAACTCATTGCTTCATCGTGCAATTGATGTGTTTTTTGTAACGTCTCTTTTTGCGGTCAATTGCATTATTTTCAGGTGCGAATCGCTGTCTGATTATTTTATTTTGTGGAGAAATGTGGCTGATTTTGCCGGTGGAATTACCCAACTTAATGGAGCATTGCTTGCCATAGGGTTAATTGCCACTCTTGAATTCATGCAGCGATTTCAAAAAGATGGAAACGGGAACCCATTTCAAAATATGTCTTCAGTTACTTTGCGATTTGCAGCTTACTTTTTTCTCATTTTTTCAATTTTATTACTGGGAAATCAAAACGAGGATGCCTTTATTTATTTCCAATTCTGATGAGATATAAGCTACTCATATTAAAATTTGCTTTGTTCATTGTTGGCTTTGCGTTGATTCATTTCGCGTTGCTTAAGGTGTTTCAGTTCTATGCTGTTGACAGAAGTTTTGTCAATAAGTTGTATGCCGATTTTTTGGCAATAGAAAAACCTGTAAAATTTCTTTTTATCGGAGATTCACATTGTGGTCGAGACATAGACACAGACTACATTCAGGATGCTTACAAATTTGCCGTTGGTGGCGAAAGCAACATCAATACTTACTATAAACTACGCCAAATCCTCCAGCATAGCAATGCGGGAGATTTTGAATACCTCATGCTGACTGCAAACATCACTGCATTCACTACGTTTACAAGAAACCTGAAAAAAAATACTTTCCATTACCGGCAATTTCATGGTTTGAACGACCTATTAAAAGAAAACGACCATTCGTTCAAAAAATATGCATCTTATTTCAAATATAAATTCATTCCCTATATCGAAATGAAGGAATTCGTTCCTTTTTTTGGAAAAGCGCACAAAAAGCTTCCAGGCAACCGGATTGCTGATATCAATCGGTTTTCGGATGAAGAAAATCAAAAGGAAGCAGATTTTTTTGTGAGGAATTTGTTGCTTCAGGAAAACCAAAAAAATGTTTTTGACAAGGAAGCCGTTTTGTTCGTTCAAAAAACAATTGAACTATGTAAAGAGCACAACATCAAAGTCATCTACATTAAATACCCCATGAGCAGATTTTTTGTCAATGCTACAGTAAGTTTTGTAGAAGATTCGGTTTTAAGCAATTCGCCTGTTGAGCAAATCATCAAAAAAAACAGCAATGCTATTCTTTTGGATTATCTCAAAACGTACAAAGAAAAGGACACTTTTTTTTCCGACTCTCATCACTTAAACCAGCTGGGCAGAAAAGCATTTTCACAGCATTTAAACGACACACTTGCAATCATTGGAAGCCGGTGGCCTATTTCCGAGAGCGATTGATTTTTAGTGCAATCCAGGTAACGTACTTTGTGACTTCCATCATCCATTTTCTGAAAAATGCGGGGAAATGCCCGATAATGTAAAAATGCTGAAAAAGGGTTTGCCAGAACAGCGCGCCCAATACTTTACAGCAAATCCACAATTTTTTTTCGGCAAATTGCGGTCTTAGGACATCAATTACCAAAACCAACCTTTTTTCATCCGATTTGTTCCACGCTTCGTGTTTTTGCGCATCACAAAAAGCCAGCAGTTTGCCGTTTTCCCACTCCCTTTCTTCAGTATCAACTTTTATTCCGCATAAGGGCAGGCCGGATGGCACATGCAACCCCAAGTGACAGCGATATATGGCATTGCTGTCGCCCAGGTGAGGCTTTATTTCAGTGTACTTCTCCAAAATGCTGAACGAGGCCGAAGTCATGTTTGGAATTGCTTCAAGTAATGAGGAAGTAAACGAGCATTTTTTGCAATTTTCATGCTTTTTTATTCCCCAGATGAACAGTGGAAAAACCGTCCAGTTTTTAGCTGAAGAAGCCAGTGTTTTATTAAAATAAGGCACAATGCTTTCATCGTTTTTCTGGATCAGTAATCCAATTTCTTTTCTTATTTCTTCCCAATTGTTTTCTAATTCTTTCGCCCATTTATCTCCCGATAAATCGAAAAAAGGCTCATCCTTTTCGGTGTATTTATCACCCGAAACGAAAGAGAACCAGAGTTTCAGATTTTTACTCATGTTTTAAAAGTACRCCWGTTTTTTTTTGGATGGGATAAATCAACCACAGCARCAATTTGATTTTGAAAAAACCGGTGTGCTGCATCCATTTRGGTAGTTTCAAAATCCATTTCATTTTTTCGAKCAGYARTTGAAAGAGCAAAAATGCTCTTACATGCAGGCAAATGCTTTTTTTTTGATTTAAGAACTCTTCGCGGATAATGTCCAAAATCAGGATATGGCGTGGRTGAGAGGTGTTRTTCCAGGCRTTGTGCTCGTATGCATCGCARAAGACAAGTGCCTTTCCGTTTRCCCAYGCTYGCTGYTCGYTCTTTACCTGAAAGCCGCAATCAGGAAGCCCTGTAGGCACATCAATACCCAYATGGCARCGGTAAATAGCATTGGTGTCTCCTGCATGCGGGTGAATTTTGGTGTTGGGCAATAGTAAACTGACAGMAACCGAAACGCAACCTTCAACTTTATTTAAAATTTGCATCGTTTGCGGACATTTTTGCTGGTTTTGTTTTACATCAATGCCCCATGTTTTCAGTGTGAGCGTTTGCCAGCCCTGCGAATTTTCGTCCAGCCCCGAAACAAAATAGGGCTGGAATTTTCCTTCTTTTTCTTTTATTAAAAGGTGGAGTTCATTGCTGATTTTCGCCCAATTGTTTTCAATTAAAGCAGTCCATTCCAGCTTTTCAGAGTCAAAAAAATTCGGCTCGTTGCCTTCGTAAGGCGGGTTCCAGTATACATACCACGGTTTGTTTGGAGCCATTGCAAAAATGAAATGCAGTAGTTTTGTAAACCTCAAAGAAAACGCTTTTCATGCAAACAGAAGAAGAAAAATATTTTCACCATGTTTCCAGCTTTAAGTGGCCTTCTTTATTGGAAGAAAATGCGCGTATTGTCAAACAGGAATTACTTACAATAATTGACGAGCCGGCCCAACATGGCCCAAACCGGCATTGGTTGGCCGCACATCCAGGTTATGCAGAAGGGGAACACGAATTATCTATTTCCTGGAAAACCTACGAGTTTTTGTTTTTCGGCATCAAGCACAAAACACATTGCGAAAAATGCCCTGAAACATGGAAGTTGCTRCAGCAGGTTCCYGAAYTKGTTACKGCCCAATTCTCAATGATGGAACCGCATACTATCATCCATCCYCAYAARGGCTAYACKCGAATGGTGTTGCGCAGTCAYTTGGGGTTAATTATYCCTGAAAATTGCGGACTRAAAGTKGGTRATGAAACCAGGKGTTGGGAAGAAGARAAATTRCTGATTTTTGAYGACAGCTATGAACACGAAGCGTGGAAYAAYTCGCATGAAAGGCGCGTTGTGCTGATGTTTGATTTTGCAAAACCATCAATGGGCTATACTRCTGATGAAATTTGCCGSTGGAAACTGGAGCGGATAGATGACCCTTTTYTGCTCAAMATYGCAGATAATGCRACTTGGTTGGAATGGTACGAAAAGGGYTACTTGCCTGTTTAGGGAACCTCTAATATTTACACAGTTTTTGCTTTYTGCGACTCAAGGTATTTATCCAATTGATTGTATTCRGCTAAGTGAATCAGGTTGATGTCTTGCTTGTATAATTTATAGGCYTTCCACACGGGTGGGTTGGTGGCACAGGCATCAAGAAAGGAATAAAGCGGAGATACGCGAAAACAATGTAGGGGAGCCAACCAGCGGTAGCCAACACCAATGGAATCGCTGAGGTTTTTTACAGCGTGCCAGTAAAAAGGAGGGTTCCACAGCACATCGCCCGGTTTTAGCAGCGCTTCATAACAATCAATATACCTGAACAGCTTGTAGTGTGGCTCATAGTTTAAGGTAAAGGGGTCGAAAGGGCCGTCTTCGCTTTTGTAATGGGCATTTCGGTAAACATTCCTAATTGGTTCAGGATCAATTACGGGCACATAGTAATTGGGATACATCATCCACTTTTTTTCACCATAAACCTGCACGAAAAGGTTGCCCTGGTTGGCATTGTGCAATGGTGTATCGGTATGCTTTGCACCAATGAAAACCTGAAATGCTTCAAAGAGTGAAAATTTATTTTTTCTTTCGCTCAACCATTTGAAGTCAAAATCCTTGATGTGTTCGGGATGGCGTTCGAGCAAAGGGTAAAAACGGTAATATTCGTTCACACCTTCTTTAATCTGTTCAATGATTTCTTTTAGGGTTAATTCTCTATAGCCCGCTTGCATTTGTTTTGTGTTTGCGATCACAATGCGGTCATCACCGTGCAATTCCTCAAAGTAATCAAGCGACCAATTTTTGCAGCAATCCCAGTTTTTGGCCGCACCCTCAAAGATTACCGGCTTCCCGGGCTTTAGGTAATGCTCTCTGAATTCTTTCAAGCTGAGGTCATGCCTGCGGTCAATCTGCATTAATTGCCCTTCTCCATTTGCTTCGAGTGTTTTGCGAAGTTTGGAGAAGAATTTACTACGCCCACTGCCAAGGGCTTTGAATACATTTTTTCTGCCGATAAAATGATCGAGAAATTGGTAGATGCCGTACTGTGTGCGCTGCGATGAGCTGATATTGCGTTTGAAATCCTGCATTTCAAATATTTATTTGCCGAATAGTTTTTTCTTCGAGTTTGACAGGCTTTCCTTTAACATTAAAATATTTTACAAAAATAACACGCAGCTGCACCACTTTTTCATCGGGCTGCAAATATTTTTGATTTTCAGCATGCATCACATGTGCCGGAGCAGCAATTAGATTTACAGTATGCTTCTCCATTCTTTTATTAAGGGTTTTGAAATATTTCCGAATAAATGAATCAAAATCATTTGCCTTTTGTTCATCAAAATAATTCTTCCCTAACGTTTTTTCGACTTCGCCAATTTTTTCAGAATTTGTTTGCCTTATTGCCCTCGCGGTTTGATAAGCGGGAGTATAACCAAAGCCCGAAACAGGCAGCAACGATTCGTTCACCAAATACAGCAAGGCGTCATACTGAAAGTATTGGTCAAATGGTTTGAAGTCGTTTTTATTCATCGGATAAATTTTACCGCTTTCGCCCACTGCCTCGTAGCTGAAAAACTGGGTGAAAGGTGTATCATGCCAACTGATTTTCAAAGGGCTGAAAAAGAAAAAAGCTATTGCGATTATGCATAATGACAGCCGGAAATTGCTTTTGCTAAACAATTCGTCAAGAAAATTTTTGGGAAGCAACAGCAGCAAAGCGATGAGGGCCGCATCAACCAGCATCCATTTCCAGAAAAAGAGGCCGGTAAGAGCAAAAATGCTTTCGTGCATAATAATTATGCCAAGCAAGATGAAAATTGAAACTTTTTTTCGGAATAAGATAAAAAGAGCTGACAGTTCGATGGCAATAACGATGAGTTGCAGCAAAACGCTGTATTCATTGGCAAAACTGATTACCCCATTGCTTACAGGCCAGCCTCTTAGGGAGCAATTGGTAAGTAAATCTCCCAAATTGTTTGACACTGCCCAAGTATCTGAAAAGGGGCTGTTGAAGAGCTTTTTGACTCCGGAAAAGAAATAATTCGATGCAAGTAGGCAGCAGGTGAGCAATAGCAAGTTAACAGCACGAAGATTGAAAATAATCCTGAACAGCAAATAGCAATAGAACATAATGAGCAAATCGAAGAGCAGCCGGATGTCAAACAAAGGAAACCCGCCAACTGGAAAATCGAATTGGGAGCGGAAAAGCAACGCAAGCACAGTAAAGGGACTGACAAACAAAGGGTGATAAAAAACAAGCAACGCGAGAACTAACAATAACAGCCTGTCTGCTTCATGGCCGTTGTCTATATAATAGTTGTAATCATAGCTTTCCAGAAACCATAAAAGCACGGCCGTAATTGCCAATACAAACCATCTGAAATAATTTCCCGCTTCTATCTGGTTCCACTTTATCTTTCTGTAAAACAGGCATAAGGGAAGCAGCAGGAGGGCAAACACGAAAGCAGGAACAAAAACGCTGAGGTAGTTTGCCAATATCGAAAAAGAATAATACGATTCATGCAGTTGGTTCGCAAAATCAATGTGCAGTGTAGTTTGTGAAAAGCCCAAACGCCCTTCATAAAAGACCTGAAAAAAAACGGTGTGAAAAACAAAATACACCGGAAGCATGAGCAGTGTGGCGAAGGCCGGCCGCTGCTGGATAGAGCGGATAAGTTGCTTTAGAGCGATCATTTAAGGGCTAAAATTGCAACTATTTTTGTTTCCATACCTTTCGGTAATAGTTTCTTTTCATTCCTTTTTAAAAACGACCGCGTACAGCAAGCTGACGGATATTGTGCATGGCATGCGCGGGCGTTGGCCCGTCAAATCGCGGAGCGTGTGTGGGCCTCCTTGCGGGGAGAAGATCGATTTGACTTGATTTTTTTGATACTTTTTTGTCAGGAAAAAAGTATGGCACGCGCACCAATTTCTTACGCGCTGGCCGGCTCAAACATCCACCGGATGTTTGCCCTTGATCCAAGAAAAAGAACACTCGAAAGAAACTGTGGCAAAACAAGCTTTACTACATCAACCACTTGATGGACAGTAGTTTCTTTCATTCCTTTTTTAGAAAAAGGAACACAAAAATCGGAAAACCTGAATACCATCACACTTGCTCGCTCATTCTACCACTGGCAGAATGCCGCGTTTTTGCTTCGCACATACCAGCCCTGCTTGCCGCAAAAACCCCTACACACATGCGCAGCGCCAGGTTTTCCATTGACCCACCCGCGTCAACTTGACGGATATTGTGCATGGCACGCGCACCAATTTCTTACGCGCTGGCTGGCTCAAACATCCACCGGATGTTTACCCTTCAGCTAAGAAAAAGAACAAGAAAATTTGGGCATAAAATAAAATTTCGACATCTATTTTAGCACGAAACAGGAGGTAAACACTAAAAAACAGGGTTTTCCCTGTTTTTTATTTCAACTATTTTGATGTCTTTTGGCATTAGTAAGATAAGTAAATAAAACCGGTTATAAGGGCTTAATATATAAGGTGTGTAAACGGCATATGCTCTTTATACAAACGTTGGCTGTAATTAGAAAAAAGAATGAAACTGAATCAATTAGAACCCCAGAAGTTTTCTGAATATTTCAAGCTTAATCAGAATAATGAATTCGATTTTGTTGACATCTATGCGTACCAAGATATTCCACTTTTCCTTGACCCGTTTGGAATTTCAGCTATGGGGACAAGATGGGCTAAAGAATGTGAAAGTCAAATCGCAACTTATTTTCAATATTTAATTGATTGCATAAACACAGGTGATAAAAGAACAACAACAAGGCTACTAAATGCTTTGCACGAAGTAAATGAGATAGCTTTAGGTTATTCTTCAGGGGTGCCACAAGGACGTGGAATTGGAGGTAAACAAGCCCAGCAGATTCAAAGGTCATTTGAAACAAGTGAAGCTGCAAAAAGCGGAGACATAAAAGACATCGCTGACTGTGCTATTTTAATTCCCGGAATCAGTCGAGATAAAATTTCTGATATAACTGCCAATATTTTGAAAAGGAAATTAGTAGAGTATACTCAGAGACAATGTGAAAAATATAATATTCCGACAGAAAAAGTAGCAATAAATAACGCATTTGACTATGATACTTTTCAGTTTACGAGTTACTTTTCCAAACTACCTGTTATAGATGGACACGCTAAAATATTATTACCTATAAGTTCGGTTCGTCAAGACCCAGAGCTGAGTAAAAACAAGTACTATAGAAATTTCGTCTTGGAATTTCTTAAAGCGGAACATCAGCATGCTGGTGATGCCCTTTCAACTGTTCTCAGAAATGGTAGCGTTGTGGTTCGAATTATGGACTTAAAAGAAAAGTATCCAATGAATGTTGATTTTCTCTATCAGTTTTCAAAGAGTCATCCTAAGGTGCTTGAAAAATATAAGTCTGAACTACGAAGAACTGCCATTAAAAAAGGGAAAGCACAACTCAAAACTCAAAGAAAAATACTGAACTCTATAGAAAGAAGAGCCATAATGGAATCTATCAAAACTGGTCGTGATGACGCAACGCGGTTTCATAAAATTGCCTACGATAATCTTATCCATATATTATCAGGTAGAGCCTCTAACCCTTTGATGGAAAAAGAAATAAATGAAGGGCGTAAAAGGATCGATATCATTTTTAACAACTCTGATAAAAAAGGATTCTTCCATTTACTTAATACAAAATATCATGTCAAATGCCCTAAAATAATTGTTGAATGTAAAAACTATGGTAAGGAAATTGGAAATCCAGAAGTAGACCAAATAAATGGAAGACTAAATGACAACAGGGGGCGATTTGGAATTATTGTTTGTCGGTCAATTGAAGATAAGCCTCGACTACTCTCAAGATGCAAAGACTTATTGAATGACAATAGAAACTATGTGGTTGTTTTGGAAGACAAAGACATCATTCAACTTTTGGAATACCGAGATAAAATCCAGGAGCAAGAAATTGATGATTTTTTTGAGAGAAAAATAGACCAAATAATAATGTAAAAACTACTGGCAACAAATTGCAAAATGCCGTTAGTTGCAATTATTTTATTAATAAAACAAAAAACAATTAAACCATGAAAACAAAAACAAAACATCAAAAATCGAACTGAGCGAACATAGAAATGAAACTATCCTTACTTTTAAACCGTGAAAAACTTTCCTTTCATACTGCTTTTGCTTTTTGCTGACTTTGGTTATTCCCAAAACCTAATACCCAATGGTGATTTTGAGCTGGGGCCGGATAGCACTTCGGTTGGTTGGGAATTATGGGAAGAGTTGGATAGCACTTGTTCTGGTGGTGCAGGACCATACGACACAACAATTAAAGGCCCTGACTTCTGGGTGATTACGGTGCCTTCTCCTGATAGAGTAGTTGAATGGGATAGTTGTTTTATACCTAATATATTAGCTGCTCAATCGGGTGCTGCTTATGTTCATTTTGGGGGGTATGAAGCCGGTAAGACAACGTTGCTTTCTCCTTTGGAAAAAGATTCTTTATATCGTTTAAGCTATTATGTTATGGTAGATTTAGCATGTCCTTTAGGCCCGCCATCCCGAATAACATTTAGGTTTAATGGGGGCGATTCTGTTGTTTCCCCTATGTTTTATAATTCTCAAAACTGGGAATATTATGATACGATATTTACAGCTTCCGCCACATCTACAGAAATTGAAATAATAGGAAGCTGGCTCGCACTTTCTTGTGCCGGAGTTGACAACATTAAATTAGAAAAAACAACTTCTAATTCAGTTAAGAATTATCAGAAAAATCAACAAGTGAAGGTTTATCCAAACCCTTCTCATGGTATTGTTCAAATTGAAATAGGCCATAATATGCTAAAAGATATTAAGGTATTTGATGCGGTTGGTGATTTTAAGAAAGTTGTGCAAAAGCATGCTGGGAGTTCAATACAATTAGATTTTTCTTCATATCAGGCAGGAGTATATTTTATTTACATTAAAACAAACCAAAGCAATGTCATTAAAAAAGTTTTGTTAATCAAATAACACTAAAATTTTATCATTATGAAAACACAAATTATCAGAGGTATCATTGCTGCAACAGCAATTACCTTGCAGCCCGATTTCATTTTTGCCCAGTGGCAACAAAGCAATGGAAACCCCTATAAATTCGGGAGAACTAAAACGGATATAGCTGCAATAGGAATTGGTGCTTTTCCCAATGGTACTGCAAATCCTCCCCTTTCTGCTCTGCATATTAATACTAATCCACCTTTTCCACCCGCAACTGGTTTTTTCAGCCTAGGCGAAGTATTCCGCACTGTTGGCCCTTCTACCGAAACCAATGCCTGGCGCATGCTTTCTGGCACAGGTACAGGCACCGAAAAGTTCGTTTTATTTAATCCCGCCAGCAGCGATAACGTCTTCCTCCGCTCCTCGGTGAGCGGAGCCAACATGCAGTTCCAAACCACCCTCACCGTTTTTGGAAACCCTATTCCCCTTACGCGCATGACCATTACCGATGGTTTATTTGGCATGGTAGGCATCGGCAACGGCTTCACCAACCCCCAGTCGCAACTCCATATTAACGATGGCGATTTCCCTACCTACACCCAAATTACCAACACCAACACGGGTCCTAATGCCGATGACGGCTTCAGGGTAGGTATAGATGCCGATGGCGTGGCCGAGCTGCGCCAGCAGGAAAATTTTGGCTTCAACTTCTACACCCAAAATCCCAACACGCTGAAAATGACCCTCACCGCAACAGGCGATCTCAACATCACCACTGCCAATAAGGGCACCAAATAGCTGGCAATTACGTGCTGCGGCATGCTGGCACCCTCAGCAACATCTTTGTTGGTGTGAACGCTGGCGCTTCCAATAGCGGTATAGGTAACACCTTTGTGGGCTTCCGTGCGGGCATCGGGCCTTCATCCGGCAGGTTCAACACGTTTACCGGCTCCGAGTGTGGGTTTAACAATAACCTCGGTGAGTCAAATACCTTTTATGGTTATCAAGCGGGCGTGCTCAATAGTAGCGGCAGCCAAAATGTATTTATCGGGGAGAATGCTGCACGTAATACCACCGGCAGCAACAACACTTTTGCGGGATTCAGAACAGGGTTCAACAACATAAGCGGTGATGCCAACACTTTTGTGGGCAGGCAGGCGGGCGGCAGTAACGAAACCGGCAGCCGCAATACCTTTGTAGGTGCAGACGCGCAAGCCACCGGAGTCGATGAAAAAACACTAACTAATGCCACAGCCATAGGTAACAGGGCTACGGTTAAGCAAGACAATGCGTTGGTGCTTGGCGGTATCACCGGAGAAAACAATTACACTGGTTTAACTGTAAATGTGGGCATCGGCACACCAACCCCGCAAAACCGTTTGGAAGTGGTTAAAGGCACCATCGGCCCTACTTCCAGCGGCCTGCGGCTTACGGGGCTGGCTGGGGTAACAGGCGCAACGGGCATCCTCACCAATGGTGTGCTCAGCGTTGACCCCAACGGAGATGTTGTTTTGGTAGATGGCCCAGCAGGCCCCTCTGGTCCCGCCGGTGCTGATGGAGCAGATGGTCCCACCGGTGCTGATGGAGTAGATGGTCCCACCGGCCCTGCCGGCCCCGCTGGTTCTGCCGGAGCGCCAGGCCCAACCGGCCCAGCAGGCTCCCCGGGTAGCGCACCGCTTGCAGGAATTACCGGTTCGGTGCAATTCAACGATGGCACCAACCAGCACGCCTCCGACCCAAACAACTTCGTATGGAACAACACTACCAAGCACCTCGGCATCGGAACTTCGTCCCCTCAGTCCAAACTCGACATATTCCATAACAATAATGAAACCCCGCCATCAGGAACCCCTTTTACTTCTTTTGGCGCTGTGCCAATAGTTTTAAGAAATACAGACAATACAGACAACAATTTTTCTTTAATTGATTTTCAAAACGGCCTCTCTGGCTCTGGTATTGCCTGTTTTGGCATTCAACATGTCAGTCATTTGAATAATGAGTCAGATTTTGTTTGGAGAACAGGGGTTGGTTGTCCTAATGAACGAATGCGGCTCACTTCTGATGGATGGCTGGGCATCGGCACCGCCCCCACCGCCCGGTTGCATGTGAAAGGAGACAATACACCAAGCAATTTTTCAGCAAAATTTCAAAATAATAGTGGCGCTGACTTGTTAACTGTTAGAAATGATGGAAATATTGGTATCGGAACAAGTTCCCCTAACGCTCTTTTGCAAATAAGAAAAAACCAAAATGCGCCAACTTCTATGGAAGTTGCAAATAGTAATGGTGGAGCAAACGCATTTACTCAAATACGACTTGTAACTGATAATGCAAGCGTTGCTGCGCTATTTAGAAATTCATCAACAGCAACGTCTTACGGAGGGGCGAATTCTCTAAATTTAGGAACAGTATCTTCTGATGTTCTTTCGTTACTAACAGGAAACGTTTCAAGAGTATTTATTACGGGAACTGGAAATGTAGGTATAGCACAATCTCTTCCAGGTGCACGGCTGGAAATAAAAGGAGTAGATGCCACAAACAGTAACTTCGGATTAATAGTGAGAGATGATGTAGGCACTAATAATTTAGTTGTTAGAAATGACGGAAAGGTTGGAATTGGCACAATTACTCCTAATGAGCTTTTATCTGTCAACAATCCAAGCGGTCATGTAAGCATTCAGCTTACCGATCTGGCCAGTAATGCAACGGCAAATGACGGCTTTACACTTAGTTTGTCTAATTCATTTGTTGTGTTCAATAATCAAGAAGGAGGGGCATTTTACTTCAACTCGGGCAATGTGGCGGCAGGACAGCCCCTTATCAATCACATGGTTATCCAGCCAAATGGCAACGTAGGTATCGGGGGATCCCCTGCCTGTAAATTAGACGTTAATGGCGGAATATGTGGTTATTCATCACTTACCCCGTCAGACCAAAGCATAAAGAAAAACATACAGGGGTTGGATAATTCACTCGAAAAAATACAGCAGCTCATTGGTATTTCTTTTGAATGGGATTTGGATACCTTGCCTGATTCATTAATCATGGCAGGCACGCAAATCGGGTTTATTGCCCAGCAAGTGGATTCGGTGATTCCCGAAGTAGTACATGAAGATACCGCTACCGGTCTTTTGTCAGTTGATTACAGCAGCATCATTCCTTATATGGTAGAAGCCATCAAAGAACAGCAACAAATGATAGACTCGTTGAAGCAAAGACAGGCAGCTACGGAAGTGGCTATTTTCCAATGCTGTGCAACAAGTGGCGACACAACCTCGGCCATTTGCCACAAAGGAAATACCATGTACCTTTCGGGTAACGCTTTGCAGGCGCATTTGAACCACGGTGATAGTTTAGGGCCGTGCAGTAATGCAAGGATGAGCAACGGGAATAGTATTGGAAGTGACAGGCCATTTGGAGATGGGCAGTTTAGCAGCCAAATCGTAGAATTAAGGGATGCCAAAGCCATCATTCTAAACCAGAACGACCCCAACCCCTTTAAAGAAAACACCACTATTTCTTATTTCATCCCTGAAGAAACAGGCCAAGCCGTCATCATGTTTTATGATAATTTAGGCCGCATCGTCAAAGAAATACAAGTGGAAGATAAAGGATTTAGTGAATTAAAGGTTTATGCCTCTGATTTGAGCAACGGCATTTACACTTATTCGCTGGTTGCTGACGGTAAGATCATTGACAGCAAGAAGATGGTGAAGTCGGAATAAAAGTCACTTTTAGTTCTTCCATTGCGGGAAATTATGCAATGTTCTTCAGGCCGGCTCAGTGCAAAAGCCTGTCAAATCGCGGAGCGTGTCCTGCCATTTTGTGGACTAACCTACAGTTTGTTTAGATAAATCACCTGTTATTCATTCGAGATTTCACGGCCTGTTTCTGCAAACTTAGCGTCAATCTGTTCTTGGATGGAGTGAGGAAATCCGGCATAAAGTATTTCGCGCTGAGCTGGGCTTACCCGAGAAAAATCAATGTCATTGAATGAGAGGGGAGTTGCGTCACCGGTAATGCGTGCAATTTTTTCTCTGAATACTTTCATTTTTTGCCCGTAGGCGTCTTTCGTTAAAACATACAACCGGGCAATTTCACTGTTTTCAAGTTCGCTGTAGGGCACAAACCCAAGCATTTTGTTGTAGTGAAACGCGATTTTATTGTTATCCAAAATTTTAGCAAACGACCTTTCGAAGCCGAGGATGTAAAAGTTCAAATCGGCCATAATAACCGAACAGTAAACAGGCACGGTGCTTCCTATGCATTCATCTTCCCAGAAAAACATGCCTCCTTCCGATTCTTTTTTTTCAAAATCATTGTTTTTCCCATGAACCAGCCCTGACGGCTTTCCGTTGTAATGGACAAGAAAATAGTAGGAGTGGAGGTTGTTCACTTCCGTTTCAAACCAACGCTGCTGCATTTCCGGTGTGATGGTTTCGCGGTACTCCATAAAGTGCTGCACTTCGGACATGTTGCGCTTTGTGCGAACCAGTTCAATGTCTTCTTGCCTGAGCCTTGAAAGCGTTAACCCATATTTGTGAACCTGCATGATATTTGTTTATCTAAATTCAAAATTTTATACACAAGTTGGCAATGGGCAGTTGGCAATTTAGCCATTGTTTTTCGTTTCATATTTTGGACGATATTTTTCAGGATTTTCTATCATGTGGTTTAGCATTCGCCCTATTTCTTCCGACTTGTTGCGAAGTTCTCTGTTTTCTTCCTGTGAGATGTATTCGCAAGCCTCGGCAAAATCAAGTGAAATCTGTGTTTCTGTATTCTCCATATCTGCATCGCTCATTTTACTCGAAAAATGTTTTGGATATTGTCGTTTCCTATATCCCTCTCCAATTCCTCTGCAAATTGAACGCGAAGACCTTCTAAGTTGGTCAGTCAGTGCATACTTCTCTTCTGGCGGAAACTTTTTGGTGATTTCAAAAACCTCCATTGCCAATACAAATGCCTTTTTGTAAACAGTTAAATCCCGAAAACTACCTGCCACAATTGTTGATTTATTACTTGCCAACTGCTTTTTTGCTCATTGCAACTGCCTTTTACTGCTTGCCAACTGCTTTTTTGCTCATTGCCAACTGCCTTTTTGCTCATTGCCAACTTCCTTTTACTGCTTGCCAACTGCTTTTTCTGCTCATTGCCAACTTCCTTTTACTGCTTGCCAACTGCTTTTTGCTCATTGCAACTGCTTTTTCTGCTCATTGCCAACTGCCTTTTACTACTTGCCAACTGCTTTTTTGCTCATTGCCAACTGCCTTTTACTACTTGCCAACTGCTTTTTTGCTCATTGCCAACTATCTTTCCCCTCAAATTTTTTCTTTAACCGAATACTGCGGGCTAGCGTTCATCATCAGGTAAAGCCGCCTTAAATAATCGCCTATCACTCCAATGCTAAATAGAATAAAGCTGGAGGAAAACATAACGCTCACGATAAGCGCTGTAAACCCGTCCACTTCTGCTTTTAACATCATTTTTTTAATAATGAAATTAAGGCCGATTAAAAATGAAATTACCGAGAAGATAAACCCACCCCAGGTCATCATTCGTATAGGCGTGGCTGAGTAACCGATAATAATATCGTGGCTGAAAACAAACAAGGATGGAAATGAATAACGCGATTTTTTACGCTTTCCTTTTGACCATTGCACCTCCGCGAAGGCCACATTGGTGGTGTACCAGTAAATCATCTCTTCAAGATAAACGAAGCGGGTTTCGTTTTGTGCAAGTGATTGCGCCAAATCCTTTGTGAGTAGTCGAAAAGAAGAACCATCGCCTTTTCCGGTATTGATATTTTTTGCTCCCGCTTTCATCACTTTGCTGCCCGCTTCTCTCAGCAGCGATTTTCTTTGGCTTGAGCTGATGCCATAGACTATATCTGCATTGGTTTCTTTTTGCTTTTCAATCAATTTTGGAATTTCTTCGGGAAGATGCTGTAGGTCATCATCCATCGAAATGACCTGGTTGCCTGTGGCGTTGGCAAAACCGCATACCGTTGCGTTGTGTTGCCCGAAATTCTTAGCCAGTCGGATTCCGGTTACATTTTCGGGGTTTTGTTTTTTTATTTTTTTGATTGTTTCCCAACTTTGATCCTCACTTTGGTCATCGACAAAAATGGCTTCAAAAGTTTCATTCCGGCTTTCAAAAACGGTCTTTATTCTGGAAAATAATTCTTCCAAACAAAAAGATCCATTATAAACAGGGATGACAATGGAATAGTTCATCAAATTTGAAATAAGAAATCAAAAATATGAAACTCGAAAGTAGGTTTTTTTCTACAGATGATTGATGGAAAGCCCCCCGTCCATCTGCAAATTTGCTCCGGTAATCCATCTTGAGGCATCAGAAAGGAAAAAAGCAATGGCGCTTGCCACATCTTTCACTTCCCCATATCCGAGGGGGTATTTTTCTGCATAAGTGGCTCTTTTTTCTTCGGTCATGGCGTTCATTGTTTCCTTAAACATGGCAGTTTTCACCAGCCCGGGGCTGATACAATTCGCGCGGATTTTTTTGTGGGCATATTCTTGTGCCACTGCCCTGCAATATGCTTCGATGGCCGCTTTTGACGAAGTGTATAAAGCGCCTCCCTGATATGGGTGTTGGCTGGAAATAGATGAGAGAAAGATCATGGAGGCCCCGGCTTTTAATTTTTTGGATTTTAAAACAGCAGAAGTGAGCAAAACAGGCGCAAACAGGTTGATATCGAACACTTCGTCAATGTGTTTTTTGCCGATGAATTTTACCGGAAACGGTTTGATGACCCCTGCGCTGTGTACAATGCCATCGAGTTCGGGCAATTCTTTTGTCAAAATTTCAATCCCTTTTTCTTCTGAAAGGTCAGCAGGCAGTATCTGGTGGCCCGTACCCGAAAGGGAATCGAATGTTTTTTTCAACCGTTCAATATCACGGCCTGTGATAAAAATACGTGCGCCAAGTTCAGAAATTAATTTTGCAGTGCCTTGGCCGATGCCTGCCGAAGCGCCCGTAATGAGAATTGTTTTATTGCTTAAGTCTATCAGGTTCATGTCAGATTTCAATGATTTGCGGGCAGGCGATTTTATTTGTTTTCAATGCAACCGACCCCCATGAAAGACCCACTCCGAAGCCGCAAAGTAACAACGAAAGTGGCTCTGTTTTTAACTGTGTATTGATTTCGGAAACCATAGTTAAAGGTATTGAAGCAGAACTGGTATTGCCGAAATTTTTCAACGTATAAAGTACTTTTTCAGGTTCGATTTTAAGCTTTTTTCTGATGGATTCGTTCATCAGTAGGTTGGCCTGATGAAACAAAAAATAATCATAATCATCATTTGAGGTGCTGTTGTATTCATACAGCTTTTTGATGTTTGGCGCCACTTCACGCAATGAAAAATTAAACACTTCCAACCCATCTAAAGCAAGGTTTCGTTTGTGCCTGACAATGCCTTTTTCAATTTCTTCTTCTTGGTATGATTCTTCTGTTACAGGATTTCTCATTCCTCCGTGTGGAATAATGATGGCTTGGTGGCCGCTGCCATCTGATTGCAGGTTAAAATCCATCTTACTGCTGTAGGTGTCGTATTCAATTGCTGTTGCCGTGCCTGCATCGCCAAACAGAGGATAAGAGCTTTTATCTTTTGGGTTTAATGATGAGGTGGATTTGTCGCCCGCAAGCAATAGGCCTTTTTTTAGCCCCGTGCTTGACATGAGGCCGGAAATGACGGAGAGGCCGTAAGCATACCCAGAGCAGCCGAGATTGACATCAAATGCCAAAGTTGTTTTTGGCAATTTGAGGCGATCTTGCAACAACACGCTGCTGGCCGGCAAAAAATAGTCAGGTGATTGAGAAACAAACACGAGGGCTTCTATATCGTTTTTGTTCCAGTTCAGTTCTTCGAGCAATTTTACAGCCGCTTCATAGCACATATCAGCGGTGGTTGTTTTTTCAGAAGCAATCCTTCTTTTTTCAATGCCAATGGTCTTTACCAACATTTTGCGCTCCGTTTCCGAAATCCAGTTATAGTCATAATTGGATTCTTCATGTTTAGGCACGCAAGCGGCCACTCCTGAAATCCTGATGTTTTTGATGGAAAACAGCGCCATGGCTCACCTCTTTTTTTTGATTAGGGTAAACAGGTCTGAAATGGTTTCGCAGCTTCGCAGGTCATTGCCTGTAAGCAGCACATCGTATTGAATATCTACCAGCGCGATGACGATAAGCGCATGCATGCTGCTCCATTCCGGCAGGTCGCGAAAACTCGTTTCGGGCTTGAGAGAGTTCGCTTCTACTTCTTCAAACTCCTCCTCTAATTCTTTGATGAAATTATTAATATCCATTTCCGGTCATAAATCATAAAGTAATTATTGTTCCTGCCCACGAATAGCCAATGCCGAAGCTCGCCAGCAGTATTTTGTCTCCTTTTTTTGCCTTCCCCTCTTTCATTGCCTCTTTGAGTGCAATAGGTATGGATGCCGATACGGTGTTTCCACAATTTTCAAGGTAAACATAGAATTTTTCTTCCGGAATTTTCATTTTTCTGCGCAACACGTTGAGCAAAAAGCCATTCGCCTGATGAAAGACAAACAAATCAATATCGCCCATTTCCATTTTTGCCTTTTGAAGTAATTCCTTTACCATTGGCAGCACTACTTTAAGTGTAAAAATAAAAATTTCCGAACCATTCATTTTCATCATTCCATGCTTCATCCCGTCTGCGTCTTTGTGCTTTTCAAGCCACTCCTTGGTGATGGGTTGCCGTGCGCCCGAGTAATGCGTCATTAAGTTTTTAGCTCCGCTGCCGTCTGTTCCGAAAACAAAATCACCGATTCCGCTTTCATTTTCCGAAGCTGAAACAAGAGTAGCTGCGCCTCCATCACTAAAAATCATCCGCAATTCGTAATCTTCGGGGTGGACGACCTTGGTGGGCATATCGGCAGTGAGCAGCAGCACGTTTTTTGCCTGCCTGCTTTCAATGAGCGCTTTTGCCATGCTCAGGCCATAAACAAAGCCCGCGCATCCGGCCAGAGAATCCAATACGCCCGCAGTTTTCGGTAGTCCCAGCCGGTCTTGCAAAATGCAGGCAGTGGTAGGCCCTTTGTAGTCGAGCGCATCAGAAATGAAAATTAAAAAATCAATTGCTGCTTTTTCGATGGGATGCTCCTCAAAAAACTGCTCACCTGCGGCATAAGCGATGTCTGATGCGATTTCGTCAGGTGCCGAAATGTGTCTTTTTTTGATGCCCGTCATTTTGACGATGTCATCGGGGATGAGATTTGGAAAAATGGCGCACAACTGCTCGTTGGAGAGCGTTTTTTCGGGGAGATAGTAGGATATGGCTTTGATGACTGCGCTCAAAATCGTCTTTGTTTTTGATGTTCAAAACTATTCCTTTTTCTTGAATGCTCTTCGTTTTTGTAATTGCTAATTTCGCAACGTGAACTACTTGAGTGAACTAAACGAACCCCAGCGCAAAGCCGTTGAGCACACTGAAGGCCCCGTGATGGTACTGGCCGGGGCAGGCTCTGGTAAAACGCGTGTGCTTATCTACCGTATAGCCCATTTAATGCAAAAAGGCATTGATCCTTTCCGAATTTTGGCACTCACGTTCACTAATAAGGCAGCCCGTGAGATGAAAGGTCGCATTGCGGAAACCGTGGGTGGCAACGAAGCTCAAAACTTGTGGATGGGCACTTTTCATTCTGTTTTTGCAAAAATTCTTCGGTTTGAAGCCGAAAAAATCGGCTATCCTTCGAGTTTCACAATTTACGATACGGATGATGCCAAGAGCTTGCTTAAAACCATTGTGAAGGAGCGAAATCTCGATGACAAAGTATACAAACCGAATATGCTTTACAACCGCATTTCGGCCTGTAAAAACTCACTAATTACGGCTGCAGCTTATCTCGAACACTCAGAGCTCATCAACGAAGACCACCAATCGCGCAAGCCGCTTTTTAGCGAAATTTTCAAAACGTATCAAGCGCGCTGTTTCAAGGCAGGCGCAATGGATTTTGACGACCTGCTACTGAAAACAACCGAGCTGCTGCGTGATTTTCCCGATGTGCTTTACAAATACCAAGATAAATTCCACTACATTTTGGTGGATGAATTTCAGGATACCAACTTGGTGCAATACCTTATTTTAAAGCAGCTGGCTGCCCGTTTCGAGAACATCTGCGTAGTAGGTGATGATGCACAAAGCATCTACGCTTTTCGTGGCGCGAAAATCCAGAACATTCTCGATTTTCAGAAGGATTATTCTGACACATCGGTTTACAAACTGGAACAGAATTACCGTTCTACCCAAAACATTGTAAATGCCGCTAATTCCATTATATCCAACAACCGCGAGCAGTTGCACAAGCAGGTATGGACAGAAAACGAAGCAGGTGAAAAAATAAAGGTTTTTAAAGCATTGACTGATAACGAAGAAGGGCTTACGGTTGCCAATCAAATCTTTGAAATTCAGAATAATCTCCAAAGCAAAAACAGCAATTTCGCGATTTTGTATCGCACGAACGCGCAATCACGTGCAATGGAAGAGGCGCTTCGGAAACGCAACATTCCTTACCGAGTTTATGGAGGTTTGTCTTTCTATCAACGAAAAGAAATCAAAGATTTACTGGCCTATTTCCGACTCTCTGTCAATCAAAAAGATGAAGAAGCATTGAAGCGGGTTATCAACTATCCAGCGCGGGGCATTGGCCAAACCACAATGGAAAAAGCGATCGTTACAGCCAGTGAAAATACAGCGAGTTTATGGGAAGTGCTGGCAAATCCAAATAATTTCAACTTGAATATAAATGCAGGAACTCAAAACCGCATTTCGGATTTTACAACGATGATTAAAAGCTTTTCGACAATGCTTGAAACGCGCAATGCTTTTGACATCGGTAGCCATATTGCAAAAGCATCGGGCATTTTGAAGGATTTGAATGAAGAGCAAAGTATCGAAGCGCAAAGTCGCGTTGAAAATATAGAAGCGTTGTTGAACGCAATGAAGGAATTTTCCGAAAACCATGCCCCCCCTCCGATTGATTTGCCCGATTTGGAACAAAGCAAAGCTCAGGATTCAGAGCTCAGAACGCTAAACGAATTCATGCAGGACATTGCCCTTTTGACCGATGCCGATAAGGACAACAAAACAGATACCGATCGCGTTTCGTTGATGACTATTCATTCGGCCAAAGGGTTGGAGTTTCCTTATGTTTTTATCGTTGGGCTGGAAGAGAATTTGTTTCCTTCTCAGCTCTCGCTGAATACGAGAGCAGAACTGGAAGAGGAGCGCAGGTTGTTTTATGTGGCGCTCACTCGTGCCAAAAAAAGAGCGCATCTTTCTTATGCTGCCAGTCGTTACCGTTGGGGTAGTTTGACTTATCCCGAGCCGAGCCGGTTCATCGAAGAAATTGATTCAAAATTCCTTGAAATGCCGAGAAAGGAACGTGCTTTTTCGTTTGATTCTAACCGGATTAATAAGCGTGCTAAACCAAAAGCTGTGGTGCAGCCGTTGCGGGTTTTTAATAAGAAATTGGTGAAAATGAATCAGGCGAGAGCTACTGGTAATTTTGTTGCAGACAATACCGACAACCTGCAAGCGGGTATGCAAGTGGAGCACCAGCGTTTTGGCATGGGAAAGGTGTTGAAGCTCGAAGGAATCCAACCCAACCAAAAAGCCACTGTTTTTTTTCAAGGGGTTGGTCAAAAACAATTGCTGCTCAAATTTGCCAAGCTGAAAATCATTGGCTAATCGAATTATTTTTTAGTAATCCAAATATTTGCGGTACCTTTGAAGCCCTTTCAAAAAATCATTCCTATATTTATTAACGAACCACAATTCTTGTAATGGAACAATTTTTCGTTGAGTACAACTCACATCGTAGCAAATTGCATATTCCTGAGTATGGCCGAAATCTCCAAAAAATGGTGAAACATTGCTGTACGATTGAAGACAATGAAGAACGCAATAAATGTGCGAAGGCCATCATACACATCATGGGGCAGATGAACCCCCATTTGCGCGATGTGGCTGACTTCAACCACAAACTTTGGGCACACCTCTTTATTATGTCTGATTTTAAGTTGGACGTTGATTCGCCTTACCCCAAGCCCGATCCTGAAAAGAAGGCTGAAGCGCCACCCAAACTATCATATCCGAACAAAGATATCCGATACAGGCATTATGGCAGAACTGTGCAGATGCTGATTGAAAAAGCCAAAGAAATGGAGGATGGAGATGAAAAGAATGCTTTTATGGAGGTGATTGCCAACTTTATGAAAAAATCATACTTGAACTGGAACAGGGATTCAGTGAATGACCAAATGATTTTCGACCATCTTATTGAACTTTCCAACGGTGAATTAAAGCTGCGCGATGATTTTGTTTTGAACCAAACCAGCGACATCCTTGCCATGACCAAGCGCAAAAGGAAACCACAGCACAACCAGAAAAATAACAACATCCGCCACCGCAGAAAACACAATAATTGACCAATTTCCCGTTAATAAAGCATGAACAGCTTTAAAGTTGAAGGTGGCCATAAGTTAATAGGCGAAATTACCCCGCAAGGTGCAAAAAATGAGGCGCTGCAAGTGCTTTGTGCCACACTGCTTACCCCCGAAAAAGTTACTATTAGCAACATTCCTGACATTCACGATGTCAACCGGTTGATTAATTTGCTGCAATCGCTGGGCTCAAAAACAGAAAAAATTGATAGAGGAACTTACACTTTTCAAGCAGACGATGTTGATATCGAGTACCTGAATTCTGATGATTTCAGAAAAAAAGGATCCGGTTTAAGGGGGTCGATTATGATTGTGGGGCCTTTATTGTCAAGATTCGGAAAGGGCTATATTCCCAAGCCGGGGGGTGACAAAATCGGTCGAAGACGACTCGATACGCATTTTATTGGTTTCGAGCGGCTGGGTGCAAAATTCGATTATGACTCAAAAAACAATTTTTACAAAGCGGACGCATCTAACTTGCGGGGCTGCTACATGCTTCTTGATGAAGCATCCGTAACAGGAACAGCCAACATCGTCATGGCGGCCGTGATGGCCAAAGGCACCACGACCATTTTTAATGCTGCTTGTGAACCATATGTTCAGCAATTGTGTAAAATGTTGGTTCGTATGGGTGCTGAAATTTCAGGCATCGGTTCGAATTTGCTGACGATTGAAGGTGTAGAATCACTTTCGGGATGCGAGCACCGACTGCTGCCTGACATGATTGAAGTGGGCAGTTTCATTGGGCTTGCTGCGATGACGCAATCAGAAATCACGATTAAAAATGTGGCCTATGATGAATTGGGACAAATTCCCGATACATTTCAAAAATTGGGTATAAAACTCGAGCGTAGAAATGACGATATTTATATTCCTGCACAGGAAAATTATGAAATCGCAACCTTTATTGACGGTTCTATTTTAACCGTGGCTGACCAGACTTGGCCGGGATTAACTCCCGATTTGCTGAGTATAGTTTTGGTGGTTGCCACGCAAGCCAAAGGTAGCGCACTCATCCATCAAAAAATGTTTGAAAGTCGCTTGTTTTTTGTTGACAAATTGATTGATATGGGTGCACAAATTATACTCTGTGACCCGCACAGGGCTACTGTCATTGGGCTGAACCGCCAACATCCGTTGAGAGCTATTGAAATGACTTCGCCCGATATTCGTGCTGGAGTTGCCTTGCTTATTGCAGCGATGTCAGCCGAAGGTACCAGTGTGATTCACAACATCGAGCAGATTGACAGAGGATACCAAAATATTGACATGCGGCTCAACCAACTTGGCGCGAAAATTGCTCGTATAGAGTCATAAATGTTGATAATTGCAATCTGAAAAACAATTACTTGTATTTGATTTCATTAATTTAGCGGCATGAAACTGAAAACTACCACATCCATTTTTCTGATTCTTTTAGTGGGTTTTGCCTTCGCGCAAGCGCCCTTGCCACCACAAAAAGCAACTGCGCAAGCGCTCAAAGTAGGTGGTAACATCGGTAATATCGCACCGGAAATTGTGCTGCAAGGCCCTAATGGAGAAACACTCAAATTATCTTCGTTGAAAGGGAATATCGTGTTGGTTGACTTTTGGGCATCGTGGTGCCGCCCCTGCCGCTACGAAAATCCGAATGTAGTTGCTGCTTATGACAAATATTCCAAAGCCAAATTCAAAAATGCGAAAGGGTTCGAAGTGTTTAGCGTTTCGCTTGATAACAAAAAAACAAACTGGGTAAACGCAATCAAAAAAGACAACCTGCATTGGAAATACCATGTGAGCGATTTGAAGGGCTGGCGTTCAGCGCCCGGAAAGGCATATGGAGTGAGGTCAATCCCTACAAATGTACTGGTTGACGCCAATGGCGTCATCATCGGCAAGGGGCTGCGGGGCACGCAACTGCACTATGCGCTAGACAAGCACGTGAAGAAATTCAAAGAAGAATAATCACCTTCCTTTTTTCTTTTTTCAGCAAAACTTTCGGCTAACTGTTTACTTTTGCACGAATTTTTCCTGCCAACATGTCTTAAATTAGCTGGCTGGCAAGTTATTTGCACGCAACTTTTAGTACAAAACTCAACAAAATGAGCGAAAAAGATAAAGAACTTCAAAACGAAGAAAACCCCATTGAACAAAACCTAAATGGCGAACCACCCAAAGATGAAAAGGAAGATGCCGAAGAACAGCAGGAAGATATAAGCGAAGAAGAGAAGCTGAAGTTAGTGGTTAATGAACTAAACGATAAATACTTGCGGCTTTTTTCCGAATTTGAAAATTTCAGACGAAGGACAGCAAAAGAGCGGATTGAACTGATCGGCTCGGCAAGCGAAGATTTGATAAAACAATTACTGCCTGTGATTGACGATTTTGAGCGAGCAAATGAGAACAATCAAAATGTAGAAGATATCAAAGCAATCAAAGAAGGCATCCAACTTGTTTATCAAAAATTCAAGAATACATTAGAGCAAAAAGGACTGAAGTGTATGGATTCAAAAGGTGATAAATTTGATGTGGATTTGCATGAAGCGATTACCAAAATCCCAGCACCAAAAAAGAAATTGCGGGGTAAAGTGGTAGATGTAATTGAAAAGGGCTACACTTTAAACGAAAAAGTAATTCGCTATGCAAAAGTGGTAATTGGGGAATAAAAGAACTTTAAACACATAAATACTTCAAAATCTGAACACAACCCACACAATGGCCAAACGCGATTACTACGAAATATTGGGCGTTTCACGCGATGCTTCTGCGGCTGAAATCAAAAAATCATACCGCAAGATGGCCATTAAATACCATCCAGATAAAAACCCCGATGACAAAGCGGCTGAAGATAAATTCAAGGAAGCCGCAGAAGCATACGAAGTTCTCAGCAATCCCGACAAAAAGCAGCGATATGATCAGTTTGGACATGCTGGTGTTGGCGGACCGGCCGGTGGTGGTTTTGGCGGCAGCATGAATGTGGAAGACATCTTCGAGCAATTCGGGGATATTTTTGGCGGGGCATTTGGTTTTGGAGGTGGGAGAAGGCGTGGTGGCAGGAGAGTCAATCGTGGTTCAAACCTGCGTATTAAAGTTAAGCTCTCTTTGGAAGAAGTCGCCAAGGGTGCAAAGAAAAAAATCAAAGTCAACAAATACATCGCTTGCAGCACTTGCAGCGGTAGCGGTGCGCAAGGTGGCTCGTATGACACCTGCTCATCGTGTAATGGCAGCGGCACAGTTACGCGCGTTACCAATACCATTTTGGGTCAAATGCAAACGTCCTCAACTTGCCCTTCTTGTGGCGGAGATGGGCGTACCATTGGCAACAAATGCAAAACCTGTTTTGGCGATGGCATTGTGAGAGACGAGGAAGTCATCGAACTTGATATCCCCGCTGGCGTGGGAGAAGGCATGCAGCTCTCAGTGAGTGGAAAGGGTAATATGGGAGCCCGAAATGGCATTGCAGGTGATTTGCTGGTTGTGATTGAAGAAATTCCACATGAAGAATTGGTGCGTGATGGCAACAATCTCTATTATGATTTATATGTGAATTTTGCCGATGCTGCTTTGGGTGAATCGGCTGAAATTCCTACCATTAGTGGGAAAGCAAAAATCAACATTCAACCAGGCACACAGGCTGGGAGAATCCTTCGACTGAAAGGCAAAGGACTGCCCAGTTTAAATGGCTACGGCACGGGCGATTTGCTGGTGACTATCAATGTGTGGACGCCACAAAATCTATCGAAAGAAGAAAAGAAAATGATGGAACAATTGAGGAAGTCCGAGAATTTCAAACCCAGCCCGTCCAGCCGCGATAAGAGCTTTTTCAACCGAATGAAGGAATACTTTACTGAGTAGTAATCCAATTTCATTTAATTTTACCCGATTTATTTTTGATGTCATGTTGAATGAAATGAAGCGTATTTAGATTCTTCGCTGCGCTCAGGATAACAATTTGCTTGTAAATGCAACCCCTTCTCACTACTCAAAATATCGTCAAACGCTACGCAAACCACACTGCGCTGGAAAATGTGAGCATTTCTGTGCCGAAACAAAGCATTTTCGGTTTGCTGGGGCCAAACGGAGCAGGCAAAACATCTTTAATCAGAATCATTAATCAAATCACCGCACCTGATGAGGGTGAGGTTTTTATTAATGGTGAAAAACTGCGCCAAAAACACATCGAAAACATTGGCTATTTGCCCGAAGAGCGAGGGCTTTACAAAAAGATGAAAGTGGGAGAACAAGCGCTCTATCTTGCCCAACTCAAAGGCATGAGCAAAAGCGATGCGTTGCGAAAACTCAAAGAATGGTTCGAAAAGTTTGACATTGCCACTTGGTGGAACAAAAAAGTGGAAGAACTTTCAAAAGGTATGCAGCAAAAAATTCAGTTTATTATTACCGTTTTGCACGAACCAGAACTGCTGATTCTGGACGAGCCATTTACCGGCTTCGACCCAATCAATACGCAATTGATTAAAGATGAAATTCTGCAACTGCGTAAAAACGGGGCAACGGTGATTTTTTCTACTCACAATATGGCTTCTGTGGAAGAAATTTGCGACCACATTGTGCTGATTAACAAAGCAAAAACTATTTTAGAAGGTGCTGTGAGCGACATTAAAAACACATATAAATCAAATGTTTACGAAATCGAATTCAAAGGCAACATGATGGCCTTTACCAATGCCATGTGGACAGGCGGTGAATTGCTCGAAAAAGCAGAAAAAAATGGCACTTCAAAGGTGAAGATCAAGTTGTTGGGCAATCACAAACCGAACGATTTGCTGCAAGCCATCATCCAGCATGTGGAAGTGCAGTCGCTCAATGAAATCATTCCAAGCATGAACGATATTTTTATTCAAAAAGTAACGGAAATAAAAGAAGAAATTCAGTAGCCAGAATCCAACAACCAAAACTCAGAATGAACAAAACCTTACTCATCATAAAACGCGAATTTCTCACGCGAGTGAAGAAAAAATCGTTTATCGTGATGACGATTTTAGGCCCTTTGCTAATTGCAGGATTGATGATTGCCGTCATCTGGTTCGGCATGAAAGAATCAGACCAGCAATTCGTGCTGGTGGTTGACGATACAAACCCTGTTTTTTCTGAACTGAAAAGCAGTGCCAGTATCAAATTTGAGTATTCAGACATGTCGCTGGAGCAGGCGCAAAACATCTTTTACGAATCCGATTATACCAGTATACTTTACATCCCCGAAAACATTTTGAGCGCAAATACTGCGAAACTTTATTTCAAAAAACAGCCGGGTGTAATCACAATAAAAAGTGTTGAAAATCAAGTGGAAAACATTATTGAGGAGCAAAAATTACTGCTTTACAATGTGGACCGCGAGACATACGATAAAATCAATACCGACTTCATTCTCGATCCTTTTAAATTGGAAAAATCAGGCAAGCAAGAAGCTGTTGACAGCAGCAAAGCATGGGTAGGTTTTGGTTTTGGATTGCTGATTTACATGTTCATTTTTCTGTATGGTGTGCAGGTGATGCGCGGTGTCATCGAAGAAAAAACCAGCCGCATCATCGAAGTAATTATCTCATCGGTGAAACCCTTTCAATTAATGCTCGGAAAAATTATTGGCGTTGCGATGGTAGGGCTAACACAATTTTTGCTTTGGGTGATTTTGACTATCACGATAGTAACTGCTGCTCAGGTTTTCTTTTTTACTGATATGATGGACCCCGCAGTGCAAGCGCAAATGACTACTGAAATGATGGAACAAATGCAGCAGTCAAAAAGCGCACAATTTAACTTAAATGATCCCAACAACATCGTGAACCGCACTGATTGGGGCGTGATGCTCGGTTTGTTTTTATTCTACTTTTTAGGCGGCTATCTGCTTTACAGTGCGATGTTTGCAGCTATTGGCGCAGCAGTTGACAACGAAACCGATTCGCAGCAATTCATCCTGCCTGTTTCCCTGCCGCTGATAATTGCCTATACCGTTTCCACTATGATTGTCAACAACCCCGAAGGGCCAGCCGCTTTTTGGTTCTCGATTATTCCGCTTACATCGCCTGTAGTCATGCTGGTGCGCGTAGCGATTGGCATTGGCGATGGTGGTGTTCCCTATTGGGAAGTGGGGCTGTCAATGGGGCTTTTGGTGATTGGATTTCTTCTCACCACTTGGCTTGCGGCCAAAATTTACCGCACGGGCATTTTGATGTACGGCAAAAAAGTGAATTACAAGGAATTGTGGAAATGGCTGAGATACAGTAGTTGATGTACTAATTTATAATGTACAAATGTACCTATGGCTTCATGCAATACAATCGACACATATGCTAATTGATACACCATGCAAGTAGCAATAATTGATTGCGGTACCAATACCTTTAACCTGTTCATTGCGGAAGTAAAAAATTCATCCTATCGGACAATTTTCAAAACCAAAATTCCAGTAAAGCTGGGCGAAGGTGCGATTGATCGAAATTTGATTGCTGAAGTTCCTTTTCAGCGGGGAATCGAAGCGCTGAAAACCCACAAAATAACCATCGAAAAATATAAAACAGAAAAGATTTTTGCCTTTGCAACATCTGCCATCCGTAGTGCAAAAAACGGCCTGGAATTTGTAAAAGTGGCAAAAAAAGAAACAGGTATTGACATCAACGTAATTGATGGAAATCGAGAAGCTGAGTTAATTTATTATGGGGTGAAGCAGGCGTTATACATGGGAAAGGAAAAGTCATTAATTATGGACATTGGCGGGGGTAGCACCGAGTTCATCATTGCCAACAACAAAGAGATTTTTTGGAAAAAAAGTTTCCAACTTGGCGTTTCACGCCTGCTTGAAAAATTCAAACCCAATGAACCCATCACCAAAAAGGAAATCGAAAAAGTGGAAAATTATTTGGAGAAAGAAATCCAGCCGCTTTTAACTGCAATCAAAAAGCACTCCACGCAGTCGCTAGTTGGGGCATCGGGGTCATTTGATTCCATTGCCGAAATGGTGGCGCATCGCTTTTACAAGTTACAACTTTTAAAAGGGCGCACTACTTTTGAATTCAAAATAAATGAAATGAAGGCAGTGCACGATGCGCTCATCAAATCAACGTATGAAGAGCGTCTAAGGATGAAAGGGTTGGTGAAATACCGCGCAGACATGATTGTTTTGTCGAGCATTTTTGTTAACCTCGTTATCGAAAAATTGAAAATAAAACGCATGCGCCTTTCCATTTTTGCGCTCAAAGAAGGTGTGCTTTGGGAAATTATGAATTCTTAATCCTAAAATTTAAATTCAAACCGTGGCAAATATTCTAATCATAGACGATGAACGCAGCATCCGCAACACGCTGCGCGATATTTTGGAGTACGAAAAATTCAAAATTGATGATGCCGAAGATGGTGCAACTGGGCTGGAATTACTTAAAAAGAACACCTACGATGTAGTGTTTTGCGACATCAAAATGCCCAAGATGGACGGCTTGGAAGTGTTGGAGAAAATGCAGGAAATGCCTTATGTGCCTGTGGTGATGATTTCTGGGCACGGTGTTATTGAAACTGCTGTGGATGCACTGAAAAAAGGAGCCTATGACTACTTGGAAAAGCCGCTCGATCTAAATCGTGTGCTGGTCACTATCCGCAATGCGATCGACAGTTCATCGAAAGAAAAAGAAATAAAAACGCTGAAACGAAAAGTTGACAAACAACTCAACACCGAAATTGTTGGCGAGTCCTCAGCTATTCAGAATATAAAAATGATGATTGATCGTGTGGCTCCCACCGATGCGAGGGTTTTGATTACAGGAGAAAACGGCTCGGGAAAAGAACTCGTTGCTCGCCAATTGCACGAGAAGGGCGAGCGCGCAAACGGTCCGTTCGTAGAAGTAAACTGCGCTGCTATTCCTTCAGAATTGATTGAAAGTGAATTGTTTGGTCATGAAAGAGGAGCTTTTACTTCAGCGATCAAACAACGGATTGGGAAGTTTGAGCAAGCTAGTAATGGTACGTTGTTTATGGATGAAATTGGCGACATGAGTGCATCGGCACAGGCAAAAGTGCTGCGGGCTTTGCAGGAAAACCGCATTACTCGTGTAGGGGGAGAAAAGGACATCAAAGTCAATCCCAGAGTAGTTGCCGCTACGAACAAAGATTTAAGGAAGGAAATTGAAAAAGGTAATTTCCGGGAAGATTTATACCATCGTTTAAGCGTGATCGTGCTGCATGTTCCTTCGCTGAATGAGCGAAAAGACGACATTCCTATTTTGACTGATTATTTTCTGAAACAAATTTGCGAACAGCACGGTATGCTGCTGAAGGAATTCACCTCAGATGGCATCAAAGAGCTGCAAAATGTGAACTGGACAGGCAACATCCGAGAGTTGCGTAATATCATCGAAAGGTTAGTGATTCTCTGCGATAAAAAAATTGAAGGGAAAGATGTGAAGGCATTTGCGAATCCGGGTATAAGTTAAAAATACTACTAATTACTAATGAGCTCTCGCTCAACACTTCCCTATTCTTTTCGGTTGCCATTCGTAATTTGCTTTGATTCGTAATTAGTAGTGAAATAGTTTTTACTTTTATCGGGAGAAATTTGCATAAAACCCATGTTTAGTTTGTTGAAAAAAGTTTGGCTTGTCTTTGTTTTAGCATGTTTCACATCAACTGTTACTGGGCAATATGATGACGATTCGCCTGTAACTCTCCTTTCGCCCGAAGTGCTTAAAAACCTTCCAGTTTACACCGATGTTGAAGACGCGCTTCGGGATGCCAACATGGTTTACAAGCTCGACCTTTCTAATAGAGGAATGGCTGATTTTCCGAGAGAAGTTTTCAAAATGCCAGAGTTGAGTGTGCTCATTCTCAATGGAAATTTAATTCGTGAAATCCCTTCTGAAATAAAAAAGCTGAAAAAACTGCAAGTGGTCAGTTTGACGCGTAATCGCCTGAATAAATTGCCGCCTGAATTTTACCAACTCACCAACTTAGTCGAGCTGAATTTGAACTACAACCGTATCGAAACCATTTCCTCTGACATTGGCTATTTGTCAAAACTGCGTTGGTTAAAACTGGCGCACAACCGTCTCGACTCGTTGCCTGAAGACATTGGTTTTTTACCAGAGCTGGAAGAACTCACCCTCAACGACAACCGCTTGCCTGAAGTTTTTGAAGCCATCTATGGGCTTTCAAAGCTCAGGGTATTGCCATTGAACAATAATCGCATTACCATATTCCGCGGTGGTATTGCCGATTTGCAAAATCTCGAAGAATTGTATTTAGAAAACAACTTCATCTCTTCTTTGCCCGAAGATATTGGCGAATTGCAAAACTTAAAACGCCTTATTATCGATAATAATGAGTTAACCGATTTAAACAGCAATATCGGATACTTGAAAAATCTTGAATACCTTTCAGTTAGAAACAATAAAATAAAAAACTTTCCAGACCTTGGCGAATGCGTGTCGTTACAAACGATTGATGCTTCGGATAACCTTATTGAAGATGTTGCGGGCGATATGAATGCTTTGGTATCGCTCGAAGCATTCTTTTTGGATAGTAGCAAAATGAAAATCATTCCCGAAACTATGCTGCAAGTGCAGAAAAAAGGTGTGCTAATTACGGGATTGAAAAATCCGGTTGATTTTGATGGCATTGAAGCTGAAATCAGTGATTCGATTTCTCCCTATTTTTATCAATCATTGATGAAAAAATACCTGAAAAACAGTGAATTCCTCAATGCGGAAGAATACAAGCATTTGTATTACGGCTATGTTTTTCAAGAGACATACAAACCCAATAAAAACCTCGGGCTGGAATATGCGTTTTATGAGGCTCTTTCTCATAATTTTACCGGTGAGGTGAGAAAATTTGGTAAGAAAATCATTCGGGATGACTTTTTCAACATCAAAATCATTTACCACCTTTACAAAAGCTATGAAGGCACAAAAAAAACAGAGCACTACTTGATTTGGAAACACAAGTATTACGGACTTATC
The DNA here is from genome assembly GCA_002746335.1 of Flavobacteriales bacterium. Taxonomy (GTDB): domain Bacteria; phylum Bacteroidota; class Bacteroidia; order Flavobacteriales_H. The sequence continues at coordinate 32,949 of NVWW01000024.1, forward strand.
GAAGCCATAAAAGCCAGCGGTGATGGGCAAACCATAAAGTCAGCTTACAAGGTAATCAACACGCGAGATGAACAAGCTTTGCTAAAACAAATGGGCTTAAAAATAAGGACGCAATCATTGCTGAACAATAAATTCGATATATTGATGCTCAAGCCCAACGAATTGGGCATCAGTATGTTCTATTTTGATGTTAGAAAACCGATGGAAAAACTCGCGGAAAGGCTGTGATTTTTTTGCATTCTACTCAATATTCTTTTCATTTTTTTGTGCAACACACATTGGTAGTGTTGCAAAATAAACCTTGCATCTTCCCTAAAATGGTGCTTTCCGATAAGGTAATTTCTTCTTAAACTCCTTAAAAAAAAGCATTTCAAATAACTCTAACTCTGATTTTATAATTTACTGATAATCAGAAATTAACATTTTTATGTTGGTAATAACTTATTGATTTTGAATAAGTTATATTTTTTTCGTACTTTTGTCGAATATTTTTGCAACTTAATCGTGTAAATACACGTATTAATCTAAACAAAAATCTTAAAACATAATGTTATGGCAACGTTAATAGATATTTTCTCGCATCATTACGCCCCGGTCATTATATTAGGAGGATTACTTTTATTTTTCATTGGTGCAGTTGGCCAGTGGATGCTTTATGAAAAATGCAATCAACGCGGCATTGCCAGTCTTGTTCCGGTGTGGAACGTGGCTGCCTTTATGAACATTGTAGGGCGTCCCGGATGGCATATGATTTATCTTTTAGTGCCGGTTTACAACATATACTTCGCCATTAAAATTTTCATGGAGCTGTGCTATTGTTTTAAACGAACCAAAGCAAAGGACTATTTTTTCATGTTGGCCCTTAATGGGTTTTTCGTATTGAATCTGGGATTCTCCGCTACTTCAAAATATTATGGGCCTGTATATGAAGGCCCGATTAGAGACGAATGGCTGGTCGAACAGGAAAAAATAAGGGAGATGAAACTGAGAAAACAACGGATGGGCGGTCACACGAGAGTGAGGCGAAATGCAACCTCCTATCAGGAAAAACCCTTAGTCGCTTAAAAAACCCTTAGCCCTTTCGAGGGCTTTTTTTTTGCATCTTTATTCCTATCTTTGCTTGCAACAAACTAAAAATCAAAGCCATGAATTTTTTTAAAACACTATTATTATCAATTGGGGCAATGGTGTTTTTATCGGGATGTACACTGAATTCACGCTCGTACAAAACGCCAAACCACCACGTAGAATTCAAGAAAGCTGATTTCGAATTCTCTTCTCCTCAATCGGCCGAAGCGAAGTCAGTAACCATCGTGGGACTTGATTTTTCACGGCTTTTCAAAAAAGAAGTCGGAATGATAGATACTGAAGTTCCTACAAGTGGATTTTCGCTTTCATCTATTCCAATTATCGGCAGCTTGTCAAAGCCTAACAGGGTGCATTCGTACGCACTGTATCAAATCATGTTGGAAAACCCCGGCTATGATGTGATTTTCTATCCCAGATATGAAGTAAAAAAGACAGGGATTCCATACATTTTCGAAACCACTATTGTGAAAGCCACAGCACGGTTAGGAAAATTGAAGTAGAAGAATATTATTTTACTAAAAACTCTTTGGCCCTCTCGAGGGCCTTTTTTATGCCCGAAACTTTCTTTCCGCCAGCAGTAGCGAAATGCGGTTGGCCTCCCCCGCCTCCATCAATTTCTTTGGCCAATTCGCGGACAATATTTCCGGCATTAAGGTGCTTTTCACTAACCAACTTGTTGGAAATAGCAACTGTGAGTGTGACTTTACCGTTGCTTTCATTTCCGAGAATCAAAAACAGGTTATCATTTTCACGATTTAGCTGAAAAGCCAGGTCCTTCACCGCGTTATTGTCGAGTTCAACTTTTGTACCAATGAATTTCACCCCATTGATTTCTTCGGCATTTTTGAGTAAATCTCCTTTCAGATTGCTTGCTTGTTGCCGATTTGTCGCTTCGATTTTCTTCTGTAATTCCTGATTTTCCTTTAATAAATCCGAAACCGATTTTTGCAAATCCTTCGGGTTTTTGAGTAGCGCTTTTAATTTTTTTATCAATTCAAGCTGATGGCTGACGTATTTTTCAGCCGTTTCAGCGGTAATGGCTTCAATCCTACGGATGCCGGCGGCAATAGCGCTTTCGGATGTGATTTTAAACAACCCGATTTTTCCTGTGGCTGAAACATGGCAGCCGCCACATAATTCTATTGACTCGCCAAATTGAATCACCCGAACAGTATCCCCGTATTTTTCACCAAACAGTGCCATGGCGCCCATTTTTTTGGCTTCTTCCATAGGTGTGTTTTGTTTTTCATTCAGCTCGATGTTTTCTCGAATTCGTTGATTGGCCAATGCTTCTATTTTAGCCAATTCTTCATCGGTAACTTTTTGAAAATGAGAAAAATCAAACCGAAAATAATCGGGATGAACCAATGAGCCTTTTTGCTGCACGTGCTCTCCTAAAATTTCACGCAATGCTTGGTGCAAAAGGTGTGTAGCAGAGTGGTTACTTTCCGTTAATAACCGCTTTTCATGGTTGACAACTGCTTTGAATGATTTGGTCAAATCAGCCGGCAATGTATCCGTAAAATGTACGATGAGGTTGTTCTCTTTTTTTGTGTCAATGATTTCAATTTTTTCACCACCTGCTTCGATATACCCGGTATCGCCTACCTGCCCGCCACTTTCGGCATAAAACGGTGTTAGATTGAAAACCAATTGGTACTGCTGTTTGCCTTTGGCTTTGATTTTCCGGTAACGGGTAATTTTTACTTCGGCTTCCAATCGCTCGTAGCCGATAAACTCTTCTACATCATCTTCCGCAAGCACCACCCAATCTTCGGTTTCGATAGCTGTGGCTTTTTTGGAACGTTTTTTTTGTTGTAGGAGAAGTTGTTGAAACTTATCCATATCAATTTGCCACTTATCTTTTAATGCTTGAACAACTTGGTCGATAGCGGCTTTCTCAAATCCGTGAACGTCAACATTCCAGCCAATTTCTTGTGCCATCAACTGGGTTAAATCTATTGGAAATCCATAAGTATCGTATAATTCAAATGCTAACTCTCCTGATATTGTAATCTGTTTATTTTCTGCAGACCGCTTACTGCCTTGTTCTAATTCTTTAACTAATACTTGTATTATTTCGCCAACAGGAGCTGTTCCATCTTTCCTCCATTTTATTTTTGGCAACACTAATTGTAGAATGTCTGGAAGTACCTCTTCCTGTCTTTTAGTTAAAAAAGAATTTAATTTGTCAATCCCCTTTTCCAACGTCCGTAAAAAGTTCTCTTCTTCTTCTTTAATTACTTTTTCAATCAATTCCTGCTGTGATTTCAGTTCGGGGAAAGTTTCGCCCATTTGCTTTACTAATATTGGCACGAGCCGGTATAAAAACGGATTGTTATGCTGTAAAAAACTGTAGCCATAGCGAACCGCTCTTCTTAAAATTCTCCGAATAACATAACCCGCTCCGGTGTTCGAAGGAAGTTGTCCGTCTGCAATGGAAAAAGCTATTGCCCTAACATGGTCTGCTACTACCCGCAAAGCAACTTGTTGTTTCTCATCATTGTCGCTTTTCATGTATGAAATTCTTTCTGCTTCTTCAATTAGTGGCAAAAAGACATCCGTATCGTAATTTGATTTTTTCCCTTGCAGCACTGTGCATAGTCGTTCGAAGCCCATACCTGTGTCCACATGCTTTTTAGGTAAGGATTTCAAATTACCTCCCTTTGCCCTTTCATATTGAATGAACACTAAATTCCAAATTTCAATCACTTCAGGATGGCCCGTATTCACCAATTCCTTTCCATCTTCTTTCTTTCTTTCATCATCATCTCGTAAGTCAATATGGATTTCCGAACATGGGCCGCAAGGGCCTGTGCTGCCCATTTCCCAGAAGTTGTCCTTTTTATCGAACTCAATGATTCTTTCTTTTGGAAGGACTTTTCCCCAAAACTCAATGGCTTCTTCATCTTTGCCTAATCCATCTTTTGCATCACCACCAAAAACAGTGGCATATAAACGGCCTTTATCAATCCCATAAACTTCGGTGAGTAGTTGCCATGCCCATTCAATAGCTTCTTTTTTGAAGTAATCGCCAAATGACCAGTTGCCAAGCATTTCGAACATGGTGTGGTGGTAGGTATCCACGCCCACTTCTTCCAAATCGTTGTGCTTGCCTGAAACGCGCAGGCATTTCTGGGTGTTGGCAACACGTTTGTTTTTGGGTTTTGTGTTTCCGAGAAAGATGTCTTTGAACTGGTTCATACCCGCATTGGTGAACATCAGAGTAGGATCATCCTTAATCACCATTGGGGCAGAGGTCACAATTTCGTGTCCTTTTCCCTTAAAGAAATCGAAGAAAGTTTGACGGATTTTTGGAGCTGTCCACATTGCGGTTTGTTCAGGAGTTGACAAAATTAATTGATTTTCGTAATTTTGCAGCGCTTTTAAAAACAGATGTTCGAAGCTAAGTACAAATACAACCCAAAAACGCTTACTTATGAGAAAGTGGCAATCACTTTGCGTAAGCGCTTGCTCAAAATCGGTTTTTTCATTTTGACAGGGTTGGTTTTCGCGGTGCTCATTGTCATCAGCTCGTATTCGTTTATTGATTCACCAAGGGAGAAACGGCTTCAACGTGAAAACCAGCAATTGTCGCTTCAATACGAAATCATGAACAGCCGTTTGTCACAGATGGAAGGTGTCTTGGAAGATATTCAGAAACGTGATGATTACATTTACCGTGAAATTTTCGAAGCCGAACCGATTCCCAACAATATTCGCAAGGCGGGATTTGGTGGGGTGAACCGTTACAAACAGTTGTACGGATATGATAATTCTGAATTAACGATTGAAACGAGCAAGCGGCTTGACAAGCTGTCAAAACAGTTGTACATTCAATCGAAATCATTTGATGAAGTGTACGAAATGGCCAAGCAAAAAGAGAAGATGCTGGCTTCGATTCCCGCTATTCAGCCTATTTCCAATAAAGATTTAACGCGTGTGGCTTCTGGTTTTGGGATGCGCATCCATCCTATTTACAAAACGCGCAGAAGGCACGATGGCATGGATTTCACCGCAAAAATCGGCACCGATATTTACGCTACAGGCAACGGCAAAGTAGTGGAAGTAGTGCGCTCGCGCAGGGGCTACGGTAACCATGTGGTGATTGACCATGGCTACGGTTACAGAACACTTTATGCTCACATGAACAAATTCAAGGTGCGCAAAGGGCAAAAAGTGAAGCGCGGAGAAATCATCGGTTACGTTGGCAACACGGGCACTTCGGCAGGCCCTCACTTGCACTACGAAGTAGTGAAAAACGAGCGAAAAATCAACCCTGTAAACTTTTATTTCAACGATCTCTCCCCCGAAGAATATGAGCAGATGATAGAAATTTCTTCGGCTTCTAACCAGTCATTTGATTAAATCAAATTTATTTTCTACTTTTCTGCTCGAATTTAAGTTACTCTTTTCGAGAGGATTATGCCCTATAAAGAAAAACCAACCGTAAAGCTCTACTATGCCATTGGCGAAGTGGCTACGATGTTTGATGTAAACACTTCGCTGATTCGCTTTTGGGAAAAAGAGTTTGACATCATCAAGCCTAAAAAAAACAAAAAGGGCAACCGCTTGTTCACTAAAGGTGATGTGGACAATTTTCGTCTGATTTTCCATTTGGTAAAACAGCGTGGTTTCACACTTGAAGGTGCAAAAAAGAAGTTAAAGGACAACAAGGAAGACACCGTGAAAAACCACGAAGTGGTAAAATCGCTCGCTAAAATCAGGGAGTTTTTGGTGGAGGTGAAGGATCAGCTTTAAACTTCCCTTGTTTATGGAAATCAAGCCGCTAGTGTTTCTTGCCATGTGCTTGGTAATTGGTTTTGCATTTGGACAAGAAACTAATGAATATGGGAAAATCGAATTTAAGATTTACCCCATGAGTGCTATTATAAAATTAGACGGAAAATTGCTTGAAAGCAGGGACACCACTATAATACTTAAAACTGGGAAGCATCACTTTATCCTTTGGGCGCCAGACAGAGAGTTGTTTCAAACAGACGTGGAAATTTACAAAGATTCAACGATTAAAATCCTTCACGAATTAAAATACACAGAAGATTATTTGCAATACGAAATAGATTTAATAGCGTATAAAAAACTGCGAAAAAAGAAAGTAACGCTGCCTTTTTTGGGGCTTGCATTTTTGGGAGGGAGTTCTGTTCCCTTTTTTAAGTGGGCGGACCAATATCATGCAAAAGCGCTGAGCAGTATCACAATGTACGAGCAAGCCGTTAATGAACAAAACATCAACTCATACAAAGAAAAGCATGAACGTTATAGGAATAAGTACCGCTTGAATCAAAGTATCGGTATTGGATTGGTGACTTTGACAACTCTATGCACCGGGTTTTATATCAAATCACTGATTTCATATTACAAAAGCAAAAGCCCAAGGCCAACTTACAAAAATGTACCTTTTACCAAAAACACCAACTTTTCAATTTCAACTGACTTTGTAGGAAATTATTCGTGCAACCTGTTTATTCATTTCTGATGCGTTATCTTTTTATATCGGTCATTATGCTGCTATTGGGTTGCAGCAAAGAAATTGATGTGGAACTCAATTACAACCCGTATGACCCCGATTATACTGGGGAGCCGTCTGTTGTAATTGAAAAAATCGAAAAAACTACATGGTTTTCCTATAACAATGGGCAGGAATATGAAAAGGTGAAGATTACAGCAAATGTCAAATATGAAAATTACGAAACGATTGAATTGTATCGAGATGGGCAAAAAATCGGCTCAGATTCATGGAATAATGAGCTGACCGATTACATTACTGCATATTGGGTGCTAACTGATCCGGCCGTTGCTGGAAATACGTATTCCTATCAGGTTTCTTTAGCAAAGCAGGATAACGAAACAATGCTCAGTTCCGAATATGAATTCACTGTTCCATGACTATTAACAAAATAAATTTTTGCTGTTTGTTTTTCGTGTTCATTTACTTTTTACCCGCATGCAAAAAAGAACCTGTTGCATGCGCAACTGCCGATAAAACACTTGTTGCAGTTGGTGAAGAAATTACATTCACCAATTGCTCTGTGGATGCGGATGAATATAAATGGAACTTTGGAGATGGCTTAACGAGTGGCGTGGGAACTATTGCCCATGCTTATGATGTCGTTGGAATTTACGCTGTAACCTTGTCGGCATACTCAGAAGACAAAGAGCTGGTTGACGAAGTATTTTTTGAAATTACWGTGGGTGAAAAATAYATGGCWAAAATCAAAATCAACAGTTTAAATTTTAAAGATGAAAATGGYAATCAATGGGATACTWCRGGAGGCCCYGATTGYTATTTTCTGTGGGGTCCGGTAAATTCACAATAYGAATATGCTACAAYACCCATTAGYGAGGTAAGTACAGCATCACTTCCTATAGAGTGGGATGTTTCTGACCAGAACATTAAAATCGAAGATAAACTCATGACATATAYCATAGCCGATGATGATGGCAATGGTAACTATCAAAATATGATGCTATGGATAGCTAATTTTTATGAGGAAGCTGAAACTTTCGGGCTGAAATATGAAGCAAATGACGTGGAAATTTACTGGTATGTAAAGTAGAATTTTAGAAAAAATCAATTAATGTACACTTCAAGCGACTGCGTTTTCTTTGTTTCAAAACCACTTGTATCGAGCAAAACAAACTCATAAATATAGGTTGTCCAGCACGAAATACTTAAATCAACAAAGTTGTAATTGCCTTCTGGCATAACAGCTTTTTCTTTTCCATCCCGATACACTTTTACGCAGCAAATTTTATTTGTATCCTTAATACATCCTTCATTTGGTGAAAGATAGACGTATAAACGACAAAAATTTTTATTACTGAATGTACTGTCAATTATTAGCGGATAGCAATCAGTGCCTTCCTCCAGTGAATTTGCTTCCAACTCAACGTCTTCAAGTAAATTTTTACGGCATGAGAAAACAACAAACAGAAAAATTGCCGATAATAGAAAAACAGGTTTTATTGACATCTTTAGAAGTTGTAAGCAATAGTTACATTTCCTGTTTGCTTACTTGAAAGATTAATATTGAAGCGCCATTGTGATAACTTCGGATCTTCTTTGTATTTAGCTTTTTTCAGTTTTGATGCTTTTCTCCATAAAAAACACCCAAATATCAAATCTGTGCCAATGCATGAGTAAATGATAAAGTTGTTGTAGTTTTTAGTTGCTTTTTCGTATTTGCTTTTGTAATTGTTAAAATCGGTTTTATGCTTGCCGATTTCATTGAGGGAAATGGCATTTTCGTAATTGTTTTTTGCTTCCGATGCCTTATCATAATATTCATCTATTTCTTGATCCCATTTTCTAAGCTTTAAAAATCCAAAAGTTGAATATCCCACTGCCGAAATAACGGGTATGTATTTGAAAGCAATGTTCTTCAACCGATATGAGTTAAGCTGTTTTTTGAACGTCCTGTATTCATCACAATAAGTTAAACTTTTCCCGAAAACCTTCGTTTTGTTAGGCTCTACTTTTAATTTTCCTTCGTAATATTTCATTTTAGGTGCCCAAACTTTGACAGTGTATGTTCCTGCATTAAGCGAAACAGGGGTGAGCAATTTTGTGATTTTCATCGTATCCAGCCTGATAATGGCATTAGATGGTTTCACATTGAAAATCATTTTTCCCGTTTCTTGGCACAGCAAGTGAAAAGGAATGACACAAAGAAGGGGCATTATAATGTGTTGGATATGAAAAAGCATTTTACAAAACATCAGATGTTGTTAGTAATATTCCTTTTCAGTCAAATAATTTTCCACATAACCTTCAACTCCATCTTCCAGTTCTGTAAATTCCTTGTCATAGCCAATTGACTGCAACTTGTCCATTTTCGCTTCGGTAAAATATTGGTATTTCTCGCGAATATCTTCCGGAGTATCAATGAACTCAATGTTGGGTTCTTTTCCCAAAGCTGAAAAAACAGCGTTTGCCAAATCGATAAATGTGCGTGCTTTGCCCGTACCTAAATTGTAAATACCTGAGTCCTTTCTGTGGTGCATCAGCCAATAGCAAACATCCACCACATCTTTCACATAAATGAAATCGCGCAGTTGTTTGCCGTCTTCAAAATTCGCGTTGTGTGAGCGGAAGAGCTTCATTTTTCCTGTCTGTTTAATTTGATTAAAAGCATGAAAAATCACTGATGCCATTCTGTCTTTATGGTATTCGTTGGGGCCGTAAACATTGAAGAATTTCAAACCTGTCCAGAAATAGGGTTTTCTTTTCTGCTTTAAAGCCCATTTATCAAATTCGTTTTTGCTTTCTCCGTAAGGGTTGAGCGGTTGTAATTTTTCCACTAAATCGTGGCTGTCATCATAGCCCAATTCGCCAGTGCCATAAGTAGCTGCCGATGAAGCATAAATGAGTGGCAGGCCAAATTCCACGCAGAGTTTCCAGATTTGTTTGGAATAATTCAGGTTCAGTTCATCAAAAATGGACTGATCGAATTCAGTTGTATCGGTGCGCGCGCCAATGTGGAAAATGAATTGGGTAAATTTCTCGTTTTTCCGCAGCCACTCGGGAAATTCCTTCCGGTCAATTTTAGTAGTGGACTGTTTTTCTTCAAAATTTTTGTTCTTTTCCGTATTTGCAAAATCATCGACCAAAATCAAATCGAAAAATCGCTCTTCGTTCAGTTTTGAAACCAAGCAACTGCCGATAAATCCTGCTGCACCTGTGATAACAATCATTTTTAAGAATTTGAAACAAAGTTGTGATTTTTACCTGTAATTTAGCCACTTTCATCGTTTTTTCCATGGCTCCCGATACCAAATTCATTGATGTCATACTGCCTTTGGCAGTGCCGAAAACATATACCTACCGCATTCCGTTTGAGTTAAATGATTTGGCTGAGAAAGGAAAACGCGTTGTAGTGCAGTTCGGAAAAAGCAAGCTCTATAGCGCATTGATCAAAAATATTCACAAATCACCTCCTCAAGATTACACCGCAAAGTACATCGATAGTATTTTGGATGAAAACCCTGTTGTGAATGAAAAACAGTTTGAATTGTGGGAATGGATGAGCGCATATTACCTATGCACCATTGGAGAAGTGATGAATGCCGCACTGCCAAGGGGCTTGAAACTTTCCAGTGAAACGCGTATTGTCTTCAATGAAGATTTTGGAAATGATTACTCGAGTTTGAATGATGAAGAATTTTTGCTGTTGGAAGCGCTTGAAAAAAATCACATGCTTTGTATCGAAGACGTGTGCGCTATCCTCGACAAAAAGACCGTTTATCCCGTTATCAAATCGCTAATTGAAAAGGGAGCAGTAGTGGTGGAAGAAGAATTAAAAGAGCGCTACAAACCGAAAATTGTGCAGTATGTGAAGTTGTGGGATGAATTTCACAATGAAGAAAAATTGAAAAATGTTTTTGATGATTTAAACCGCGCCCCAAAACAATTGGAATTGCTGATGGCTTACATTGACATGAGCAGGCATTATTCCGAAAACCCGATTGAAGTCAAAAAAATTGAATTGCAAAAACGGGTAAATGCTACCGCTACGGTAGTGAATCAATTGGTCAAAAAAGGTGTATTTGAAGTGATCGATAAACACGAAGGCAGGTTGATTTCAGGCGAGAAGACTAAGGGTTTAGTCGAATTGAGCAAGCCGCAGCAGAAAGCATTTGACAGCATCAAAGTTCAGTTTGAAAAAAAAGATGCTGTGTTGCTGCATGGAGTTACTTCCTCCGGCAAGACAGAGATTTATGTGAAACTCATCGAAGAGACCATCAAACAGGGAAAACAGGTGTTGTATCTGCTGCCAGAAATAGCACTCACTACCCAAATCATCAAACGCTTGCAGAAATATTTTGGCGATAAAATCGGTGTGTATCACTCTAAGTTCAATGTGAATGAAAGGGTGGAAGTGTGGAATGGCTTACAAGTAAGAAATCATTCCACAAAGCGAGAAGAAGTCAGAAATTTTCAAATCATTCTCGGAGCCCGTTCTGCCTTGTTTCTCCCTTTCAGCAAACTCGGGTTGGTTATTGTTGACGAAGAGCATGAAAACTCGTTCAAGCAATACAACCCCGCCCCGCGCTACCAAGCACGGGACGCAGCCATCGTGCTTGCGAAAATTCACGGGGCGAAAACTTTGTTGGGCTCGGCTACGCCTTCCATCGAAAGTTACCGGAATGCAAGAAATGAAAAGTTCGGATTAGTGGAATTAAAAGAACGTTTTGGAGATGTACAATTGCCGGAAATCTTTGTTGCCGATATAAAAGAAGCCGCCCGAAAAAAGCAGATGAAATCGCATTTTTCTCCTATGCTTATGGAAGAAATGGAAACGGCACTTGGCAACAATGAGCAAATCATTCTTTTTCAAAACAGGCGAGGGTTTTCGCCCTTTATGCAGTGCGAAACGTGCGTTAACATACCGCAGTGCAAAAAGTGCGATGTTTCGCTCACATATCACAAGTATTTCAATGAGCTGCGCTGCCACTACTGCGGTTACCGTATTTCATTACCTAAAACATGTATTGCCTGTGGTGACACCAACTTGAAGTTGAAGGGATTCGGCACTGAAAAAATTGAAGAGGAACTGCCCGTTTTTTTTCCTGAAGCAAAAGTGGCACGTATGGATTTAGACACCACCCGATCGAAAAACGCTTACCAGCGTATTATTACAGAATTTGAAGAAGGTGCGATTGACATTCTGGTGGGCACGCAAATGGTTACCAAAGGGCTTGATTTTGACAATGTGACTTTGGTAGGGATATTAAATGCCGATAATATGTTGGGCTTTCCTGATTTTAGGGCTTTTGAGCGTAGTTTTCAATTGATGGCACAGGTGTCGGGCAGGGCAGGGCGTAAGAAAAAGCGTGGCAAGGTCATCATCCAAACGATGGATCCTTATCATACCATCATTCAGCAGGTGATTCCGAACGATTACCAAAGCATGTACGAAAACGAAATATATCACAGAAAGAACTTCAGCTTTCCACCTTTTTGCCGACTAATTGAGCTGACTTTGCGCCATCGAGACATTCAGAAAGTCAATGCTGCGGCTGATTTTTTTTCGAAAAACCTCAGGAAAAAATTTGGAAAGCGAGTGCTTGGACCTGAGTTTCCTGTCATTCCAAGAATTCGTAACCTTTATAACAAAAACATACTATTGAAAATTGAAAAAGACATTTCACTGAAAAAAGTGAAAATATTGCTTCAAGATGAAATTGTGAATTTCAAATCAGATAATGAATTTAAATCCGTTAGGGTTTCGGTTGATGTTGACCCCATGTAGCATGGAAGTTTGGGAAATATGGTTTAATTTTATTCTGTTGCTGTTTGACAGCTGGCTGGTATTTCAGATTTTCAGCAACAAATCGCTGCCAAACCTACTTGCGCAAACATTCGTTTTCGGAATCCTCTCTATCATCCTGGCCTTTTATTTTTCACCAAATAATTTCGGAGTGCTGCGGTTGGCGGCCTGGGTTGTATTCGTGCACGGCTTGCTTGTGTTTTTTGCATTAGCCGTTTTTAGAAAACAGTTCAGAACCGTTTCCCTTTTTATTTCTGTAACTATCATTATTGTAGGTATTGATGCTTTTCTTATCGAACCGCATTGGTTGGAAATTTCCCGTTATGAAATCAAGTCTAATAAAATCAAAAAATCGTTGAAAATTGTGGTGTTGGCTGATTTGCAAACCGATGAAATCACCGATTATGAAAGAATGGTGATTGGAAAAGTTATGGCTGAAAATCCAGATATGATTTTGATGCCTGGCGATTTTGTGCATGTGGAATGGGGCGAAAAGCGCACAAAGGTTTTGGGCGAATTGAATCAACTATTGAAAGAAAATAGCTTCCATGCTCCACTGGGCATTTATGCCGTTGGCGGCAACACAGATGAGTGCGACTGGACATCGGCTTTTGATGACTTGCCCGTTACTTGTTTCGGAGATAGTTACACACTTGAAAAGGAAGGCTTTACCATTACCGGATTGCATCTGTGGGATTCTTACGATAGTAATTTGCATTCTCCTTCTCCACAGGGAGCAGCCTTTCACATTGTTTTGGGTCATGTGCCCGATTTTGCGCTTTCTAACCCCGATGCCGATTTGCTGGTGGCAGGCCACACGCATGGCGGACAGGTACAAATCCCTTTTTTCGGGCCGATTTTGACTTTGTGTGAGATCCCGCGAAACTGGGCAGAAGGCATGACAGAAATTGATAAAGATACTAAACTGCTGGTGTCCAGGGGCATCGGGATGGAGCGGGGCAATGCTCCAAGGCTACGCTTTTGGTGCAGGCCGGAGTTGGTCGTAATTACTCTTATTCCTGCTTGATTTAAAACGACAACGAAACTTTTCCCAATTATTTTTCGTAAGTTGCTTAACTAACATTAAAGCGCATTGAAACGGTTCTTTAGCTACAAGTTGGCACCAATAAAAAAATGAAAATCAAGTGACAGATACAATTGCAAGTACTATTACGAAACCAATTGAAGTCAAATTAATCGAAAATGGGGATAAGATTGACTGGAACATATGGTTTTTATCTGTTGCTGTCTTGTCATTAATTGCAGCTGTATTAATTCCATATGCTCAAAGAAAATACCAGGAGAGTAAATCAAAGTATGGCTTTCATCTTTACATTAAAAAGAAAATTGGTGTTGTGTGGAATCTCCTGACTTATGACAAATTGGAATATAAACAACCAATAAGTGCAGAAACAATGGATGATTTGCAATTAACCTTTGATAAACTAATTAACCAATTTGAAAAGGACTACCAGAAAAATAAAGACACAATCCACCCTCTTTTTGCATTTGGAGTTCTATTTAATCTACGGAACTTATTGTTTACAGTGAAACGAGTTCAATACGCGTTAAAAGATGTTGATATAAAAGATTTGGATGAGAAAACTTTGGCGTTTGGGGATAAACTTTCAAAGAAAGAACACAACAAGCTAACTGCAGTCTTTATGCTGATTGAACATTACTTCTCGATCACCACATTTCATGACAAATTCGATTCATTACTATCGATCAAAAGAGAAATTAAAAACTCGCAATGGGTGGGTTTGAGAGTTGACAATACGGTATTAAAAAATCAAGATATGATTATGAATGATTTAAAGTACTTACGTGAGAATGAAGTGAACATAAATGAAATTTTGAACATTAATAAGCTTCTGATTCAAGAGCTGAAATCATACTTTGACTTTGACAAACTGGAAAAAAGGAAGAAAAATGACAGCTGAGGAATTACGAGACTTTATATCGTCAAACATCCTGACATTTGACAATCTTAAAATTATTGAAAATGGCGTTGCTTATCACTATACCACTCATTTTGACAAAATAGAGAAAACAGGCAAATTCTTAGGTGCGCCAATAGACAAGAATCTTGACCAAACACAAGTTACATTGCCGTCTAAACCAGCAACCAACGACCTAGGAGTAGTTTTCGCTTATTTAGACGAAGAAGAAACAAGGGACGAAGGTTGTGACTGCGACATAGTTGAAATTGAATTTACCAAAGCTCTTAAAGCAACTCATGTTCAAGAGGCAACACTTGGAGCACCCGACACAATACTAATTCTTAATACCGACATAAAAAATTATAAAAATATAACTGGTGCCAACAACACCTAAAGTGAATACCCTTCGGGATACTCACTTTATCCAAGCCGTTAAGCAAACTTTTGTACAGCCACTTTTTCTTTCAGCTCTTTTTTCAAAAACTCACCGGTATAACTTCTTTTTATTTTTACAATTTCTCCAGGTGTTCCTGTGCAAATTATTTC
>NVWW01000159.1 GCA_002746335.1 Flavobacteriales bacterium
TCTGGTATGAGCCAAAAGGTCAATTTAAGTATGATAGACAATTTTTTTCGGGCCTTGCACAATCGAGTTATATCCCCACAATGTATAGAGTTTATCTTCTTTCAGGTGATGAAAAATACAACCAAGCAAGCAAAAAAATACTAAACTCACTTTTGATACCAATTGCGGAAAACGGAGTGCTTTTAAACTACAATGACATTATAAGCATTGAAGAAAAACCCGAAGAACCGCCAAGTGTTATTCTTAACGGCTGGTTGAGCGCTTTGGTTTCGGTAAAAAAATACTATGACTTAAGTAAAAGCGAAAAAGCGCTTGAGTTGCTTACTTCCAGCTTAAAAACACTCCCGGGTATTCTACATAAATACGATTGTGAACCATACAAAAATTCCAGGTATTTTTTATCCGGTTGTCAACGCTTCAGAATGCAAATTGAACATTCGGATGCACTGAAAATACAGGCAATAAGCATTAAAAATACAGAAACGCATATATACGAATTAACACCTAAGAGTAAAAAAGACAGGCACAATTATCAAAATTATTTGCCAAGTGAAGAGTTGAAGCAAGGTAAAAATGGCCTGATACCGCAAACAAACCCATTTGAATTCAATGTTGTGTTGAGCCGATTGAGCTATCCAAATCCTAACGTTCTAATCATGGAAATAGTGAATAATGAACCTGAAAATAATATAACGCTTGAATATTTACAATACAGCTATTCTGCAATTCATGGATTTGTCAATGATGATGAATGGTTTATAGATACAACTTTTGTGCTTAAACAAGGCAGCAACCGCTTGGAAATTCCTTTATATTGGGAAAAATTCCCGCTTGTCGGCTATCCAACTACCTTCAAAAAATTGGGAGATGAATTCTACAATGTTTACCACTTTATTCATATTGATCGATTAAAAACACTTAATCAATTAGCTCAAAATGACACTATTGATTACTACATTAATAAATGGGAAAAATACACAAGCCAATGGCCGAAAATGGAAATTTACGAAGGGCTTAACCACCATGCTTATAAATAAAAAACAGTTGATTAATTTACAGTTAATCGCGTTGCTGCTGGTTGCCTGTAACAGTGATTATATTCCCAAGCCAAGGGGTTATTTCCGTATTGACCTACCCGAAAAATCTTATCAACCCTGGCAAAACGACTGTCCGTTTACTTTCGAATACAGCAAAATGGCATTGGTAACTGCCGACACAGAACGTTTGTCTGAACCATGTTGGCTCAACATTGATTATCCGAAACACAAAGCAACGATCCATTTGAGCTATAAGCCGGTTGAAAATAACATTGAACAATTTCTCGAAGATGCACGGACGCTGGTTTACAAGCACACCGTGAAGGCCTCAGACATTAATGAAACATTGGTAAGACGCGATTCAGCAAAAGTGTATGGGTTGATTTACGATCTGGAGGGTGGCACGGCCTCTCCATATCAATTTTACTTAACAGACAGCACAAATCATTTCGTGCGAGGAGCGCTGTATTTTAATGTGCGTACCAATACCGATTCGCTGGCACCTGTTGCCGCATACATCAAAAAAGACATCCGTCATTTTATCGATACCTTTGAGTGGATTGGACAAGCTAAATCTTCCGTTCATCAAAAAAATTAACTGTATTTATTTTTATTGGGTACCTTCACATTTAAATTTTTCCAGAAATGAAGAAAACCCTTCTCTTTTTCGTATTCTTTTCATGCCTGTCAATTGCTTTTTCACAAGAGAAATATTCCCGTGTCAAAATCTACACTGATGATAATGGTTTGCGCCAATTGACCAATGCAGGCGTAACCATTGACCACGGCAATTATCGCAAAGACGTATGGTTCATTTCCGATTTTTCAGAAAAGGAAATTCAACTTATATCACAAAGCGGATTTCCATTTGAAGTGATGATTGACGATGTGCAGCAACATTACATTGAACAAAATTTCAAATCAATTCAAAGCAAAACTGCAACCGCTGCTGCCGCTACTTGCAACCTTTCCGATTCATTAAACTACAATATTCCCACTAATTTTACTCTCGGTTCAATGGGCGGCTATTTCACTTACAACGAATTTTTGGCACATCTCGATACGATGGCAGCCAAATATCCCAATCTCATTACAACCAGGCAGCCTATTGATACGATCATCACACACAACGGTTACCCCATTTACTGGCTAAAAATATCCGACAATCCAACCATTGATGAGAACGAACCCGAAGTACTCTACACTGCCTTGCACCATGCACGCGAGCCAGCTTCTCTTTCACAGCTTATCTTTTACATGTATTACATTTTGGAAAATTATGCTTCAAACAGTGAAATCCAGCAGGTGGTTGACAACACAGAAATGTATTTCATCCCAATGGTGAACCCCGATGGCTATATCCACAATTACAACATCAGCCCCAACGGGGGAGGCATGTGGCGCAAAAACCGCAGAAACAATGGTGGCGGTGATTTTGGCGTGGACTTGAACCGCAATTATTCCTACCAATGGGGATTTTCCGGTGCATCAACCGACCCTGGCAATGATACCTACATGGGAACGTCATCCTTTTCCGAGCCTGAAACGCAGGCGGTAAAATATTTTTCCGAAAATCACAATTTCAAATTTGCTTTCAATTACCACACCTTTGGCAATTTGCTGCTATTTCCCTTTGGCTATGATAATGTGCCCACAGTAGATGACGCTTACTTCAAAAAATTTACTGTATTGATGGTGGAAGAAAACAACTATGCTAACATCCAAAGCGTTGACCTCTACCCTGCAGCTGGCGACTCTGACGATTGGCTCTATGGGGACACCAGCACGAAACCAAAAATCTTTGCAATGACACCAGAAGTCGGCCCTGATGCTGACGGATTCTGGCCCTCTTCTAACCGTATCATTGACTTATGTAAAAACAACGTGCATCAAAACTTCATGCTCGCAAAGCTGGCGGGAAAATTCGCTTCCACAGAAGACCTATCTGCCTCGGTCATCAACAATACGGCAGGGTATTTTCAGTTTAACATCCAACGATTGGGTTTGGATAGCCCCTCCTCTTTCACGGTGGAAATCATTCCACTTGGAAATGAAATCAGCAGCATCGGTAGCCCAAAAACGTTTTCTTCTTTAGCATTGATGAAAGAAGAAGTCGATTCAATTTCTTTTACATTAGACACCTCTTTGCAAAACGGCCAGCAATTTAGCTTTGTATTGATTGTTGACAACGGATTGTATCTCATTACTGACACGATTACCAAATCCTTTGGCACGACAACAGTCACATTTGCGGATGATGGAAACTCAATGAACAATTGGAATTCAGTCAGCTGGGATGTAACCACGAATGATTTTTACACTTCCCCAAGCTCGATTACCGATTCCCCACAAGGCGACTACAGCAATAATGCCACAACTTCCATCACCCTTTCAGATAAAATTGATTTGACCGATTCCAATTACGCATCGCTTTCCTTTTGGGCGAAATGGGACATCGAAGCTGGTTACGATTACGTGCAAGTGTTAGCCACTTCAAATGATACGGACTGGTTCCCGCTTTGCGGAAAACACACCAAGCCAGGAACTGCTGAACAAGACGAAGGCAACCCTTTATTTGATGGCACACAAAGCCTGTGGGTAAAGGAAGAAATGGATTTGAGCGATTTTCTGGGTGATTCAATCAAAATCAAATTCATATTGATAAGCGATGTGTGGAAAACAGGCGATGGTTTTTATTTCGATGACTTGAAAGTCGAAATTATGAAAGATGAACCGGATACCACTACGGGCACAACGGCAATTCCCGAATACCCGATAGAAATTTCTGTTTCACAAAATATTCCTAATCCTGCCTACGGCTATACCTCTATCAATTACGCGTTGCCTCCTGCTTCGAAAGCAACATTGTATATCTATAATGCGCTGGGCGAGCGAGTAATTACTAATCAATTAGACCCGAATACCAAAACCCTAAAGATCAACACATCAGAATTACATACAGGGGTTTATTTCTATCGAATTTCTTCGAAAGACTTTAAATCGAAAGTGAGAAAGATGATTATTGTGAAGTAGCGCTTTTCAAGCGATGCATCAAAAAGACCAACGTCCCGAAAAGCAGAAATGCCCCCAACTGGTGAAGCAAGGCCAATGACAAAGGAACGCGGTTAAGCAACGTCAAAACCCCAAGTAAAAATTGTAGCAAAACAAGTGCACTCAAAACATTGAATCCTGTTTTTAGCGATAGTGGCAACTCCATCTTTCTTGATTTCCACCAGGCAATTCCTGAGAAAATCACCACCAGATAAGCCATACAGCGGTGAATGAACTGCACGCCTGTTTTGTTTTCAAACAAGTTGAGCCAAAAAGGGCTTAGTGAAAAAGCATTACTCGCAATCCATTCATCACCCATTTTCGGGAAGGTGTTGTAGCCGATGCCAGCCTTCATTCCCGCTACAAACGCCCCGTAAATGATTTGCACGATTAAAATTCCAAAAAGCACATACACCCATTTTTTCAATTTTTTTAATTCAGAATTCAGAATTCTGAATTCTGAATTCTTTAAACCTAATGCAACCCAAAACGTGTATCCGAAAGCAGCAAAAGCCGTTATGAGATGCGCAGCTAAACGATAATGGCTCACAGACGGCTCTTTGTTCAAACCGCTTTTCACCATGAACCAACCCAAAAACCCCTGGAAAGCACCCAAAAGAAAAATAATACCCAATTGTGTTGTTAGTTTTGGGCTTAACTTCTTCTTCAACATGAACCAGAAAAACGGCACGATGAACACCAACCCAATCAGCCGCCCCAACATGCGGTGAATGTATTCCCACCAAAAGATGGTTTTGAAATCATTGACCGTAAAAGCATAATTGAGTTCTTTAAACTCAGGGAATTGTTGATATTTTTGAAAAAGGGCATTCCAATCCTGCTCATTTAGTGGTGGAATAGCGCCCATAAACAAGTGCCACTCGACCATTGAAAGCCCCGAATACGTCAGGCGCGTGATACCGCCAATCACTACCATTAGAAAAATGAGAAAACAGCCGCAGAGCAGCCAAAGAATGACAGACGTGTTAGGTTTATTTTCCATTGCAGGCAAAAGTAGCGAAGAATGGAAAAACGCACTGCTTTTATACAAGATCGTTATTGTTAATTCCGATTCACCAATGTTGCCTTCTTACAATTTCTGACCTCTGCCACATTTACAGTTTATTTTGTAAAAGGGAAGAAACGAACAAATGATGCAGATAAATCTTTTACTCATGAAACAACCATTAAAAGATGATTTTTATCCTATACATATAGGCGAAGCTAAAAATATCGCGCATAGAGGACTTTATGTTGTTAAAAATAACGGTGCCGGTTTGCGGAATCCTTTTTATTTTTGCGCCTTACCAATCATGTTGCCACCGATGGTGGAATTGGCAGACATGCATGACTTAAAAGTTTGTGGGCTTGAAAAAAATCCTCGTGATTAACTGTAAATAAAGAAGTTTTCGAGAATATTAAAGCATTAAAACAAAAGATGGACTAAACATAGATTTAATAAAAATGCAATATTAATGCCCAGGTGATGGAATTGGTAGACATGAGGGACTTAAAATCCCTTGAGCATTGCGCTCGTGCGGGTTCAAGTCCCGCCCTGGGTACAAAAACAGTTTGGAGTATTGTGGGTGTACGCTTCCAAACTGTTTTTCCCTCTAGCCTCACGCCCAAACTATTAGACTTCGACCTCCCCCGATAGCTATCGGGGGGACTCGCCTCTAGTAAACAGTTCAACCAGGATGATGAGTCTGTTTTCGAATCCTTTCTCCCTTCTTATACCAGTAAGTTCCAATAATAGCGTACCACTTCCCATGTTTGAGCCCCTTTTTATAGTTGCCATATGACCCACCTTCCCACCAAAATCCAGATTTGGCATTATTCTTATATTTTCCTTTTTCGAGCAGTTCACCTCGACATCTAGCCAGATGCGGCCTTGTCAACTCGAGGATATCCCAGCCTATGCCGACATTGTTGCCGACCCAGATGTGATGCAATATATTGGTCCTGGTACTCCCCTATCCTACGAGGGTGCCGAACAATCCATAAGACTCAATATTGAACAGTATGAGAAAACAGGATGGTCCAGGTTTGTTGTTACCAATAGAGAATCAGAAGAGCTGATGGGGTTTTGCGGTTTCGCCGATTATAATGATGAGCATCGGGGGATTAACC
>NVWW01000160.1 GCA_002746335.1 Flavobacteriales bacterium
CTCTTGCACAGGCTACTGCAACTGCCACTGGATTGTGCGCAGGAACCTACAACGTTACAGTGACCGATTCTGTGGGATGCAGCGCTACAGCCAGTGTGACCATCAGCCAATCAGCGGCTGTAACAGCTTCCATCTCTTCAAGCAGCAATGCCAGCTGCAATGGCAATTGTGACGGCAGCGCTACGGCTGCTGCTAACGGAGGAACCCCATCATACACCTATCTTTGGGACGATACTCTTGCACAGGCTACTGCAACTGCCACTGGATTGTGCGCAGGAACCTACAACGTTACAGTGACCGATTCTGTGGGATGCAGCGCGACAGCCAGTGTGACAATCAGCCAGTCAGCGGCTGTAACAGCTTCCATCTCTTCAAGCAGCAATGCCAGCTGCAATGGTAATTGTGACGGCAGCGCTACGGCTGCTGCTAACGGAGGAACTCCWTCATACACMTACCTMTGGGACGATMCTCTTGCACAGGCTACTGCAACTGCAACTGGRTTGTGCGCAGGAACCTATAATGTTACAGTGACCGATTCTGTGGGATGCAGCGCGACAGCCAGTGTGACMATCAGCCARTCAGCGGCTGTAACNGMTTYCWGCTACAAACACTAACGCCACATGCGCAAATACGGATGGTACTGCAACTGTTACTGTTAGTGGAGGAGCTTCCCCCTACAATTATATGTGGGATGACGCAATGTCGCAAACAACAGCGACAGCAACAGGGTTATCAGCAGGAACTTATTCCGTTACTGTATCGGATAGCAATAATTGTAATGCTAATGCAAATACAACTATTCTATCTGACACTGTTAATCCAGTTATTTCCGGTGCAGTGTACCTTGCAGGAAGCCCTGTTACTGCTGGTGTAGTAGCATTGGTTACCTATAATTCAAATCCGACCCAGATGACAGTGGCTGCCACAACAACCTTAGATGGTTTTGGCAATTATGTATTCTTCGGAATCATTTCAGATGATTACCTGATCATTGCGGAAGCTGACACCGCTGTCTATCCTAATACTGTTGCAACTTATCATGACTCCACAAACCACTGGCAAATGGCCACTATTATTACTGCCGGTTGTAGTGATACGATCACGAATATTGATATTGCCTTAATTGATTTTCCAACCACTATTGGTTTTGGTTCAATTGGAGGAAACCTACAACAGGGTGGTCCTTTCAAGGCCGCAGGTTCTCCACTAGAAGGAGCACTTGTTTCGCTTGAAGAGTCACCGAGTGGAATAGTGAAAGATGGTACAACTACAAATGCTTCAGGTGACTTTGAGTTCACAAACGTTTCAGATGGTCAATATGTATTATATGTGGACATACCGGGCTTGGGTATGGATTCAACTTATACAGTCAATGTTTCCAGCTCAACCGGTGACACCATATTTACTAATTTGAATTTCCATATTGACACAACACCTGGCTCGGGCCAAATATATATTGATACAAATACTGCAACCGGAATTATTGGCCAATATGCAGCAATCAATAGTATATTAACGGTGTTTCCAAACCCGTTCACGGATCTAATAAACATTGAGTGTACTCTTTCAGATATGACTCACATTATTTTAGAAGTTTACAATGTGTTCGGGGAGAAAATAGAAACTCTATATCAAGGCGAACAGTCAGCCGGTAATGTTAAATATACTTTTAACATAAAAGATGGCAGTTTCTCATCAGGAATGTATTTTGTCAAACTAAGTATCAATGGTAAAATTCAGGTACAAAGAGTTATAAGCATAGAATAAGGCGTAGCGGATAGCGCTTAAGGAAGTCTAAAGAAATCTGTGTAAATACGCTACCGAACAAGTTCATCAACCATTGGTTTGATTATTTTATTGCGGTCAACGCCTCCTTCGCATCCGTACCAGATGCCGTAGTGGCCTTCGGAGGTTTCAGCATCATTCTCAATAAACACACTATCATCCGGTAAGGTTTGTGAAGGTATGGACAACTGCAACAAAAGGCAACAAAGTGAAATCAGAAGTTTTTTGTTTATCATTTTGTTATTGAATTATATTATTCTTTTCCTTTTACTGGGGCCTACTGAATATAATTATATCCATTCTCATTGACTTTTATATCAAACCAGCCATCGGTTATTTCTACTGTTTTGCTTCCGTCTTCTGAAAGCGCTGTAAAAGAAAACCGCGCTGCTATAATTGTTCCTCCATCTCCTGTTTCTTCTATCTTGGTAATATCAACGCTTCCTGTATTTATTGAATCAGTACGATAAACAAAGTATGAAGGATGTTTACTTTCATAGGTAGCATTTAAAATATATTGACCTATGCTTAATCCATCACTATCATTCAAACCAATCGATATCGCACCATCATCTATTTTTTCATCTCTGCAATTATCAGTTTTAATATTCAAAAGTGTATCAAAATAGGTCACAGCCACCCCATAAAAACAATGGGTATGGTCAATATCGTGCTTAGCAAAAAACTTTTTGCCGTCAATTTTGCAATACATCTTGTTGGTTCCTTCTTCCTTTGGTTTTTTGCGGCAGGTACTGCAAAGTATTGTTACTGAAAGTATTACTATTACCAATAATATTTTACTAATCAGTTTCATTTTTTTCTTTTTCTGGAAGTGTTATGATTGTTATTTCCCACTTGTCGGGAATTTTGTACTTTCCTTTTATGGCAGCGCCAACAACAGGTACTGCTATTCCGGTTGCAATAGCCATCAACTCTATTCCAATAACGAAAGGAATTAAAAGACCTACATAATTATAAACAGCTTCGATATAGTATATACCAGCGCTGCCAAACATAAATAAAGCAATGCCGGCCGAGTACAGGATTAGCTTTGCATCACGCGTGCCTTTTTTATAAATTGACGAAATATCCGCTATTTTTATAACACCGAATTTTTCCAATATTATTTGATCGCCTTCTAAAGATATTATTCTTTCAAAACCGGATTTATTGCCTTCTGTGTCAACAATTTTAACTTTCCCGTTAGCACCGATTAACCTTACCTTTTCCGAGTTTTTCTTCTTAAGTTGAATGTAGGTGTTTTGCGCTATTAATTCGGTATGCCCAAGCAACATGGTAAATAGCAGAAATATTTTCATTATAGGTTTCATCAGTTACATCTTAAAAAGGTGCTCTTTCCCTATTTCATTTTTTTATTTTTGATTTTCTTTATTTCATTTTTATCCCATATTTCAGGCTTGGAATGGTTTTGCAAATAAAGATACTCGCCTTCAATATAGTATTCCGGTGGATAAATATATCAAATCTTTCTATACAAACTCGTGTCGGGCCACCAATAATTAGCTGAACCACAAGGGCATGAGCCATTGTTATCATCATGTCCGTTAGCAAATTCATAAAGCCCGTCATCCCTAAAAATATATTTTGTGCATAAGCTCGGTCCGGAAAACCCACTTCCAACCGGCTCTTATGTTTTCCACTCACCCTTTATCAATTCTTGCAACTCATCATCATCTTTTTTACAAGATAAAAAAACCAGCAAAAAAAGCGCAGCTATTGCAATGAAGAATTTTGAAACAGCAAAAACATTGGCAAAATAACCGTCTCCAAAGATTTTGAGTTAAAAATGGCAACTACATAATATCTTTTCTTCTTCAACAGAAACGCTATCTGAAAGTTCGTGATATTACTAAGCTATTCACTCAATTTCCAGCCATTCGTTAATTTTGAAGTTTCAGCAATAATAATTTTTGTAAATTAGTTGGTTATTTGGTTGCATACGCCCAACTATTTTGTTCGTTTTTGCGTCTTAAAAATAAATACAACTCATGAGAAAGTTATTGGTTATTCGCCACTGGATAATTGTTATTCATTTTTTATTTTTTATTTTTTATTTCTCCCGTGGCTTCGCCCAATACTGCACTCCACAAACCACCAATTATTGCTGTGGTTTCGGAATAACAAATGTTACTTTTAATACGATTAACAACACCTCTGGCGATGCCTCTAACGGCTACGAAGACTTTACAAGCGTACAAACCAATGTTTTAGGCGGCCAAACCTATTTGATTTCCATTATCACAGATATTCCTGCCGAGCACAATATCCGCGTGTGGATTGATTATGACGATGACAAAGTTTTTGCCGACCCGGCCGAGTTGGTTTTTTCGGCAGACCAGGTGTTAGCAGGAAACGGAAGCATTACCATCCCTTCTTCTGCCTTGCAGGGCACCAATCTTCGCTTACGCGTTTCTGCTGATTTTTACACCAACCCCGTACCAACACCCTGCCTTGACCTGCTACAGGGCCAAGCCGAAGACTACACTATTGTTGTTCTGCAAAACACAAACCCGCCAGCTGTCGATTTCAGTGTGAGCGATTCCCTTACTTGCGATGGCATTGTTTCATTCACCGACCAATCTTCTAATCTTCCTACCCTTTGGTTTTGGGATTTTGGTGATGGAAATACCAGCACGCAGCAAACCCCCACCCATACCTACACGACCGATGGCATTTATACCGTTACACTGATTGCCTATAATGCCTATGGAAGCGACACAATGGTTAAAAACAACATCATTACCGTGAATTTAGGTGCGCAAGTTATCACCCCATCCTGTGCGCCAATAACTACAGCATGGTGTTGCGACTACGGCATATTAAATGTTACACTGAATACCATAAACAATTCCACTGCGGATGGCAGCGAGAGTTACCAAGATTACAGTTGCCAATACAGCACTACATTGACTGCCGGCTTTAACTACAACCTCAGCATTACCACCGGCCCTAACAATCCCGAAGACGTGAAAGTGTGGCTTGACTACAACAATGACGGTGTGTTTGATGACCCTGCCGAAAAGATTTTTGAATCACTTAACAATTTTACCCACAGCGGAACTATTAATTTAGATACCAATGGCGTATTGGATACTGCTTTGAGAATGCGAATTGTTTCAGATTTGGTTGGAGCATCCATCACTCCATGCTTCAACCCGCAGTGGGGGCAGGTAGAAGACTACGGTATCATCATTGATAAATTTGATGACCCCCCGATTGCCAATTTCACTTCCAACGTTACGATGGCCTGCGGCTCACCCGTAAATTTTACAGATTTATCAACCGGCCTTCCCAATTCATGGCTCTGGGATTTTGGCGATGGAACTACAAGCAACCAGCAAAACCCCTCACATACATACTCCTCTCCGGGTACTTACACCGTTTCGCTCATAGCTACAAATCAATTCGGCTCTCATAACATCACTATCACCAATTACATCACTGTAGTAAATGCACCTTTGCCCCCATCATGTATGCCTATTACTACCATGTATTGCTGCGGCATTGGCATTGTGCAAGTAGACTTTAACACCATCAGCAATGCCACTCAAGACGGAATTACTAGTTATGAGGACTTCACGTGCACTGACATCACAATACTGCAAGTCAACCAAACCTATTCCATTTCGATTGAAACGGGCATTGATTACGAAGAAGATGTGCGCGCATGGATTGACTGGAACAAYGATGGYACTCTRGCGCCTTTCGGTGAAGAGGTTTTTGTTTCTGATGATATCTTTACTGTTCATTTTGGMAATATCACTGTTCCGACAAMCGCTGTATTAAACACCCCTTTGCGGATGCGTGTATCATCCGACTGGGGAGGGAACCCATCGCCCTTTCCCTGCACAAACCCTGATTACGGGCAAGCAGAGGACTATACAGTAATCGTGCAAAACGTTACTGCTCCGCCAGTAGCTGACTTTTCTGTTGATTCAACAACTGTTTGTTTAGGAGCAGTCAGTTTCACCGACCTTAGCACCAATTCTCCAGTTTCATGGCTCTGGGATTTTGGAGATGGCAATACCACTAGCGCTCAAAACCCCTCACATACCTACAATCTGAACGGAACATACACCGTTTCCCTCACTGCAACAAACAGTTTAGGAAACGACACAGAAATCAAAACCAACTATGTCACATTTGACAGTTTGCTTTGCTTCAGTGCTCCAACCGCAAATTTCACAGCTGACTCAACAATTGTTTGCAATGGGACTGTCAGTTTCACTGATTTGTCAACAAGTACACCTACTTCGTGGCTATGGGATTTCGGTGATGGCACAACAAGCATCATACAAAACCCAGCGCATACTTATCAGAATAACGGTACTTACACGGTTTCGCTCTATGCATCAAACAGCATTGGCACAGATACTCTTACGGTGACCGGCTATATC